>NZ_JBHYJH010000152.1:19673-22402 GCF_042740445.1 Streptomyces sp. NPDC059003
GGACGCGTCCGGCCCCACGACCACGGTCGAATGTCCGGCGATCGCGTGGCGCAGCCTGCCCGCGGTCGCGTGCGCCAGGGGTTCGTCGGGGTCGCGCTCCATGCGGCGTACGAGGTTGCGCAGCCGTTTCGCGTCGTCGTCGCCGCTGACCAGGTGCGGAAGGAAGTCGCACAGGGTGTCGAGGAGCTCCCGGTCGCTCGCGCCGCGGCGCATCCACTCGCTGAGCGAGTCCTGCACCTCGTCGCGCCAGCGGGCGGTGTCGAGCCCGCACCACACCAGGTCGGCCAGCATCCGGGTGTACTGCGGGGACCCCGCGAGGAGGGCGGCGACGAGCGGCCAGTCCCTGTGCCCCTGCAACGCGGGGACCTCCTTCAGGCCCCACAGGGGCGACACGCGCTGCCAGACGAGCCGGTCCACGGTGAACAGCGCCAGGTCGCGGCGGCTGACGCGCCGGTCGCCCAGCCAGGCGCCGAGCCGCCGCAGCACGGTCCCGGGTTCGGTTCCCGCGAGCAGCCGGGCCACGCTGAAGGACGCGGGCGTCAGCACGTCCTGGTCCTCCCCGCCGGCCAGCCTGCCCAGCTCGTCGAGGCTGGCGGAGACCGACCTCTCGACGGTGCCGTAGCCGTGCACCAGGGCCGCCGTGCCGATCCGCGCCGCGTCGTCGCCGCGCGCCCACACCCGTACCGCGTCCCGCACGATCAGGCGTACCGGGTCGCTGAGCGCCGCGGCCTGGGCGAGCGCGGTGGCGGCCGCCAGCTGCTGCTGGAGGTCGTCGCTCGACGCCATCGGGAACACGATCGCGTCCAGGGCGTAGGCGTAGTCGAGCGTGCACAGCGCACCGGCCGTGATGGCGGCCGGGACCCACACCACCGGTACGCCGATGTCGCACTGGGCCCGCAGCCACCGGGACAGCGGCCCGCGGGCGTTGTGATGGTCCTCCCAGACGTGGTTGAGGACGGCCCGGGCGAGTGCGCCGCCCTGCAGGCGCACCTTGCGGGTCTGCAGGCGTCGGCCGCCGGAGCGCTGGTCGTCGAAGACGACGTCGCCGGTGAAGAGCTCGGCCCGCGCCGCCGCGAGGCGGGCCTGCCGGTGGTCGCTGAACAGGACCCGGCCCGGCTCCCTGCCGGGGTCGGTGGACTGCGCGAACTCCCAGGCGAGTTGCTCCGCGGCCTCGGCGGCCACGCTGTAGGGCGAGCCGTTGTAGACGGCCACCGCGGTGCGGAAGGCCGCCTGGCGCAGTGCCGCCGACACCGCCTCCCCGTGGCGCGACGCGGCCCGCCCGGTGGTGGCGAACCAGGCGCGCGCCTGCCGATGGGCGAAGGTGGCGAGTTCGGCGAGGAGTTCGTCCTCGGAGGTCTCCTCCTTGAGGCAGCCGACCAGGAGCCCGGCGAGGGACTCCACTTCGCGGGGGCGCAGCGGGTCGAGCCCCATGGCCTGCACGACGTCCGCCCGCCGCGACAGCGTCAACGCCTGCTGCAGGCGGTCGCGCTCGGCGTGGCCCAGGAGTGCCACGAGGTGCTTGTGCAGCATGCCGTCGGCCGACGGCGTCCGGAACAGCTCCCCGTACCGGCCGGCGAGGAGTTCGTCGGCGAATCCGCCCGCGCCGACGACGAGGATCGCGTACGCGCCGCGCCGGTCGAGGAGGCTGCTGAGCCGGTCCAGGTGCAGTTCGGCGGGGCGTTCGGCGGCCAGGGCGCGCGCCCTGTCCTCCTCCCTGTCGCGCTCGTCGCCCCTGGGGCGCCGCCGCCCGGTGAGCACCTCTTCGCCGGTGATCCGCACCAGGTAGCCGTGGCCCTCCGCCAGGTCCGACTCGCTGATCCGGTCCAGTTCGGTGCGCGGGTCCATCCGCTCGACCTGTCCGCGGGTGACCTCGTCGAGCAGGGAGAGGGCCGTGTAGCCGCGCCCGCTGCCCGGGTCGCCGCACAGCGCGATCAGCCGTTGCCGCTCCAGGAGTTCCCGCAGCTCCGCGTAGCCGGGCGGCTCCTCGAAGACACGGCGCAGCCGCCGCAGCTCCTCGCGCGGCACGGTGCCGGACACCAGGCGGGGCACGCCCGCCCGGGCTCCGTGGTAGTGGTGGTGGTCGCCCAGGTGCACATCGCCCTGGGTCCCGTCGAGGATCGCGTTGCGGCCGTGTACGTCGACGAAGTTGGCGCGGGCCTGCTGTGCGGCCTCGTGCCCGCCGACCTCCGACCGGTCACCGAGCGGGCCCCGGCGCGCCGCGTCGTGCCGGTGTCCGTCGTCGGACGCCGCTCCCGGGCCGCCGCCGCCCTGGGGGCCCTTGCCCCCGCCTTCGCCCCCGCCCCTTGGTGCGCCTTTTCCCCCGCCTCCGCCGCCGCCCGATGCGCCCTTGGCTCCGCCTCCTCCGCCACCACCGCCCGGTGCACCCTTGCCCCCTCCGTCGTCACTCACTGCGGCCCGGCTCCTTCCGCGCTGGCGCCTCTGCCATCTCTGCCGTATCCGCCGTATCCGCCGTCTCGACGTCTCGGCCGTCACTGCTGTCCCGGCCGTCGTGCTCGTCCCCGGGCGTGATGCGGACGCCGATGATGTCGCCGTGCACCTCCGCGCCGTCCACGATCTGGTTCTGTCCGTTGACGTTGATCCAGTACTTCGTCGGCCACCGCCCGCCGGACTCCGCTCCCGGCCCCGCTGCCGGGGCCGCTGCCGGGGCCGCCCCGGACGAGCCGCCCCTGCCTCCGCCGGGAGCCTCCGGCACGCCCACCCCCGTGGGG
>NZ_JBHYJH010000153.1:0-22280 GCF_042740445.1 Streptomyces sp. NPDC059003
TTGAGGACGAGGCCGAAGGCCGGAGAGAAGGGGGTCTGGGGGCGGAGCCCCCAGGCGGAGCGGTCGCTATGACTCGCTGTGCGAGAAGAGTTTGAGTACCGGCACACCCACCTTGTGCCGCGCCCGCGAAGCCCAGTCCCGATGGAAGAACTCCTCCACGTAGTGGGGATCGGTGAGCACGATGACCTCATCGGCCCCGGCCTCGTCCACGAGATCCCGCAGCGCGTCGAGCGGATGGTCCTCGATGAGCTTCCCCTCCGCCGCACTCCCCGCGGAGCGCAACGCCGTGAGGGAGACCTGAAGCGCCTGCTCCCCGGGCCCGACGGCCTCGTCCCCCTCGGGGACGCGGCCCTCGCGCACGGCCTCGTCGAGCTCACCGAGCGCGACGTCGTCGATCGCCCGCAGCAGGCGGTCCGCCTGATCCCCGCGCGGCTGCAGGAGCACATGGAACGTGACCGGCTCGTCACCGTGCAAGGTGGTGACGAACTCCACGTCGGCGGACGTCAGGGCCTTCTCGATCATCAATACGCTTCTGAACACGACAGGCGCCCTTCTCCTCCGTGGGCCGTGGACCTGGCCCCGTGCGGAAACCATCCTGCCCCGCGCCGACACGGGGGCTGCGCCCTTTAGTGTGCCCCGCGGAAGCAAAACGGAACGGCATATTCCGCCGATTCTCAGGACCGACGGTATCGGGTGAACAGGAACCCGGCCTCTTCCAGCACGGACGTCAGGGCGAACCGCTCGGGCACGGCGAGCGCGGGCCCGCCCGCGATGCGCTGCGCGGCGCCCGCGGTCAGCATCGGGGACACCGTCAGACACAGCTCGTCGAGCACGTCCGCCGCCACGAACTGGCCGAGCAGCCGCGGCCCGCCCTCGGTGAGGAGCCGGGTGAGACCCCGCTCGCCGAGCTCCCCGACGACCCGGGCGGGCTCCACCACGGCGCCGTCACCGGCGATCACGACCTCGACGCCCGCCTTGCGCGCGGCGTCGAGCCGGTCGGCGGGCGCGGCGGCCCCGGTCACCACGAGCGTCGGCGTCAACGGAGCGGTGAACAGCGGAAGCGTGAAATCCAGGTCGAGGCTGGCGCTGACGACCGCGACGGCGGGCGCGGGCGCCTGCCCCGCGGCCGCCCGCCGCGCGGCGAAGGCCTCCCGCGCGCGGGCGGGCCGGTAACCCTCCTGGCGTACCGTCTGGGCCCCGACGACGACGGCGTCGGCGAGCCCCCGCAACGTACCGAAGATCCGCATGTCGGTGGCGCTGGAGATGGGCTGGGAGCGGCCGTCGTGCTGGGCGGCTCCGTCGAGCGTGGAGACCATGTTGGCGCGCAGCCAGGCGCCGGGGCCCGCCGGGTAGGCGTAGGCGTCGGCGAGCTCGCCCAGGGACCACTCGCGGTCCGCCGCGAGGTCCGGGGCGGCGGCGGAATCGGATGTGTGGTCGATCACAGGGAACAGGCGTCGCATGGTCGGCAGTCTTGCACGGGGCGGATGCGGCCTACAGTGGAGAATCGTGTCAGCCACCACCGCTGCCCCCGGGCAGAGCCCCATACCCGAAGCAGGCCCCGCGTCCCTCGCCGCCCGCGAGCCGCACGTGCCCGCGGACCGCCTCGTCGCCGAGATGGTGCCGCCGCCGCGGTTCGACGCGGTCCGCTTCGACACGTACATCCCGGACCCGGGGCAGCCGAGCCAGACCGAGGCCGTCGGGGTCCTGAGCTCCTTCGCGGGCGGGCTCGGGGGCGCGCACGCGAGCGGCGCGGGCAAGCGCAGGTGGTTCGGGCGGGCGAAGCAGGCCGCGCCCACCGGGCCGCGGGGCGTCTATCTCGACGGTGGCTACGGCGTCGGCAAGACCCACCTCCTCGCGTCCCTGTGGCACGCGACCCCGGCGGAGCCGTCCCTGAAGGCCTTCGGCACGTTCGTCGAGCTGACGAACCTCGTGGGCGCGCTCGGCTTCCAGGAGACGGTGCGCACGCTGAGCGGCCACCGACTGCTGTGCATCGACGAGTTCGAGCTCGACGACCCGGGCGACACCGTCCTGGTCTCGTCGCTCCTGCGCAAGCTCGTCGACGCGGGCGTCGCGCTCGCCGCGACCTCCAACACGCTGCCCGGCAAGCTCGGCGAGGGCCGGTTCGCCGCCGCCGACTTCCTGCGCGAGATCCAGGGCCTGTCCGCCCACTTCAGGACGCTGCGCATCGACGGCCAGGACTACCGCCACCGCGGTCTGCCCGAGGCCCCGGCGCCGTACTCGGACGAGGAGGTCACCAAGGCCGCGTACGCGACCGACGGCGCGAGCCTCGACGACTTCCCGCAGCTGCTCGACCACCTGGCCCGCGTGCACCCGAGCCGGTACGGGGCGCTCACCGACGGCGTCAGGGCGGTGTGCCTCACGGACGTCACGCCGGTGCCCGACCAGTCGACGGCGCTGCGGCTCGTGGTGCTCGCGGACCGGCTCTACGACCGCGAGGTGCCGGTGCTCGCCTCCGGCGTCCCCTTCGACCGGCTGTTCGGCGAGGACATGCTGAACGGCGGCTACCGGAAGAAGTACTTCCGGGCGATCTCGCGGCTCACGGCCCTGGCCCGCGACGCCAAGGGGCTCGTTAACCAGTAGTTCGCGTGGTACACACATGCGGGTCACGTTCCTGTCCGCCAGCAGGAGGTCACCCCCATGTCCGACTCCCCCACGCCCGCGCCCTCGGCCACTTCTCCCTCGTCCGCGACCAGACGTCAAGTACTCGCCCGCACGGGCGCCTTGGGGGCGTCGATCGCCTTCTCCGGCGCCCTGTCGGAGCTGTTCGCGGGCACCGCGACCGCGGCCACCCAGGGCAGGACCGGCTACGGCCCGCTCGTGCCCGACCCGGACGGCCTGCTCGACCTGCCCAAGGGCTTCCGCTACCGGGTCCTCTCCCGCGAGGGCGACCCGCTGCGCTCCGGCGAGGGCAAGGTGCCGAGCAACCACGACGGCATGGCCGCCTTCCGCGGCCGGCGCGGCGGCGTCCACCTCGTGCGCAACCACGAGAACCGCGTCACCGCGAAGCTCGGCGTCCCGACCGTCGACGGCCTGACCTACGACCCGATGGGCAAGGGCGGCTGTACGGCCCTCGCCCTCGACCGCCGCGGCGAGGTCGTGGGCGAGCGGGTCGCCATCGCCGGTACGGCCGTCAACTGCGCGGGCGGGCCCACCCCCTGGGGCACCTGGCTGACCTGCGAGGAGACCGAGGACAAGGCCGGCACCAACGGCTACACCAAGGACCACGGCTTCATCTTCGAGGTCGACCCGGTCGACCCGCGGCGCACCGGCGCGGTGCCGCTGACGGCGATGGGCCGCTTCCAGCACGAGGCGGTCGCCGTCGACCCCTGGCGCGGCATCGTGTACGAGACCGAGGACGCCTTCCAGAAGCCCTTCGGCCTGTTCTACCGCTTCCTGCCGCACAAGCCCGACGGCGGCCACGGTTCGCTGCGCGCGGGCGGCAGGCTCCAGGCGATGCGCGTCCCCGGCGTGCCCGACCTGTCCTCCGTCCAGGAACCCGGCGCGTCGTTCGACGGCGTCGAGTGGGCCGACGTACCCGACCCGCTGGCCGTCAACACCCCCATCCGCCACCAGGACTTCGGCCCGAAGGGCATCACGCACGCGCAGAAGCTCGAAGGCTGCTACTGGGGCGGGTGCTGCGTGTACTTCGTGTCCAGCTACGCGCGCAGCAGGGAGGGCTCGGCGGGCGACCACTACGGCCAGATCTGGCGGTACGACCCCGCGCGGCGCCGCCTCACCCTGGTGATCGTCTTCGGCCCCGACACCGACATCCAGCTCCCCGGCGAGTCCCCCGACAACATCTGCCTGGCGCCCAGCGGCGGCCTGATGGTCTGCGAGGACGGCGGCGGCGCGCAGCACGTGTACGGCGTGACGCGGCGCGGCCAGGTGTACGCCCTGGCCCGCAACGCCCACAACATCGGCACCCCGGAAGACCCGGAGTGGGGCGAGTTCGCGGGCGTCACGTTCTCGCCCGACCACCAGACGATGTACGTCAACTGCTACACGCCCGGAACGACGTTCGCGGTGACGGGCCCCTGGCACCACTAGGCCCCGTCACCACCGGTAGCGCCGCCGCCTCCCCCGGCGCACGATCGGGGGTGGCGGACGGAAGGGGTACGCGGTGGCGAAGCCCGAGAAGAGCGGGAAGCCCGGCAAGGGCGGGAAGCCCAGCAAGGACGACGGCAGGGCGGAGAAGAGCAAGGCGGAGAAGAACAGGGCGGAGAAGAAGAGCCGGGAGGCCGCCCGGCTCGGTGATCTCCTGCGCCTCCCCGAGGGCGAGCGCGTCGACCTCTCCGCGTACGACGCCGCGGCGACCCCCGCGGGCCCGGACGGCAAGGCGGCCGGGCTCGCGGCCACCGCCCGTATGGGTGAACGCCTCGCCGACCTCCAGGAACGGCTGTACGCCGCCAGCACGCAGGGCGACCGGCGGCGCGTCCTGCTCGTGCTCCAGGGCATGGACACCAGCGGCAAGGGCGGCACGGTCAAGCACGTCATCGGCCTGTTCAACCCGTCGGGCTGCCGCATCAAGGCCTTCAAGGCGCCCACCCGCGAGGAGCTCAGCCACCCGTTCCTGTGGCGGATCATGCGGGCCCTGCCGCTCCCCGGCGAGATCGGCATCTTCGACCGCTCACACTACGAGGACGTCCTCATCGCCCGCGTCCGCGACCTCGTCCCACGCCCCCAGCTGGGCCGCCGCTACGGCCAGATCAACCGCTTCGAGCAGTCCCTCGCCGACGACGGCGTGACCGTCGTGAAGTGCTTCCTGCACATCTCGTACGACCAGCAGCGCCGCCGCCTCCTGGAGCGCCTCGACAACCCGGACAAGCACTGGAAGTTCAACCCCGGCGACATCGAGGAGCGCGCCCTGTGGCCCGCCTACCAGGAGGCGTACGAACTGGCCCTGGAGCGCTGCTCGTCGGCGGCACCCTGGTACGTGATCCCCGCGGACCGCAAGTGGTACCGCAACTGGGCCATCAGCACGCTGCTCCTGGAGCACCTGGAGGCGCTCGGCCCGCGCTACCCGAAGGCGGACTTCGACGTGGCGGCGTGCCGGGCGCAGCTGCTGGGCTCCTAGGTCAGGCTCACGGGGCCAGCCGCCACAGCGAGGTGACCTCGGCTGCGCGGGCCGTGTGCAGGGGGTCCGTCGGGTCGCTCGCGCGCGGGTGCAGGGGCTTGGCGTCGTGCCGGTCCACGACCCGCAGCCCGGCCGCGCCGAACAGGTCGAGGAGCTCGTCCCGGGTCCGCAGGCCCAGGTGCTCGGCCAGGTCGGAGATGATCAGCCAGCCCTCGCCGCCGGGCTCCAGATGACCGGCGAGACCCGTCAGGAACGCGCGGAGCATGGCGCTTCCCGGGTCGTACACGCCCTGCTCCACCGCCGAGGTCGGGCGCCCCGGGAGCCAGGGCGGATTGCAGACGACCAGCGCGGCCCGGCCCTCGGGGTAGAGGTCGCCGCTGTCCACGACCTCGACCCGCCCGGTGAGCCCGAGCCGCTCGACGTTGTCCCGGGCGCACGCGAGCGCCCGGGGGCTGCTGTCGGTGGCCACGACCCGGCCGACGCCCCTGCGGGCGAGCACCGCCGCCAGGACTCCGGTGCCGGTGCCCAGGTCGAAGGCGGGGCCCGCCACGGCGGGCAGCGGGGCCTGGGCGACCAGGTCCACGTACTCGCCCCTGACCGGCGAGAACACCCCGTAGTGCGGGTGGATGCGGCCGTCGAGCGCCGCGATCGGCACGCCCTTCCTGCGCCACTCGTGGGCGCCGATCACGCCGAGGAGCTCACGCAGCGAGACGGCCGTGCGCCCCGTGGGCGGCCCGTACGCCGCCGTGCACGCCTCCCGCACGTCGGGCGCCCTGCGGAGCGCCAGGCCGTGGTCGTCCTCCAGGACCACGAGGAGCATGCCGAGTACGCGGGCGCGGTGGCCGCGGGACTGGCGGTGGCGGTGGAACGTCTCCGCGGGCGTCGCGCCCGGCTTGGGCGTGAGGCGGTCCAGGCGGCGGCCGAGCGCCTTGAGGAGCTGGCGCGCGCCCTGGTAGTCGCCGCGCCACACCAGGGCGGTGCCCTCGCAGGCCAGGCGGTAGGCGGCGTCCGCCTTCATGCGGTCGTCCGCGGGGGCCACGCGTCGTGGGGCGGGGGCGCCGCTCTCCGAGTGCCAGGTGGCGCCGGACTCCGTCCCGGTGGGCTCGGTCCAGCGGATCTCGGGCTCTGACATCGGGGGCCGTGACTCCTCTTGCGCGGGTATTGGTTACCGGATTCTCCCACCCACCCGCCCTTTCCTGGCGCGGGCGCCTTGGACGGCGTCCCGGATGGGGCTTCGCCCCTTTCCCCCATTTCGGCGCTTCGCGCCTCGTCCTCAAACGCCGGACGGGCTGAAATCGCCGGTTGCGGTGGTTCGTATGGCTAATGTCCCTCCGTGATGATTTTCGTACGAAATCGGACATGGGTTGGGGTCTGTCTTCTGGCCGTCCTCGCCACCGCTTGTGGGGGGACCCATGAGGGCGCCCCCGCCGTCGACCCCCCGAAGGTCAGGAAGTCCGCGGGGCCGCCGACGCTTGCGCCGGGGCCCCAGGGGCTCGCCCCCGTCTTCGAGCACGCCCCCCGACGGGGGGCGCCCGGCGTCGCGCTCACCTTTGATGCCGACATGACCGCCGACCAGGGGGGCCGGGCCGCCGCGGGTGAGCGGTTCGACAATCCGGGGCTCGTGGCGACGCTGCGGCGGCTCGCGGTGCCGGCGACGTTCTTCATGACGGGGCGGTGGGCGGAGGAGTATCCGGGGCAGGCGCGGGACATCGGGCGGGATCCGCTGTTCGAGGTGGCCAACCACTCGTACAGCCACTACGCCTTCAAGCGGGACTGCTATGGCCTTCCCGCGCTGTCGGCGCAGCGGATGCGGGCCGACGTGGAGCGGGCGTTCGCCGCGTTCCGCAAGGCGGGGGTCGAGCGGACCGTGCCGTACTTCCGCTTCCCCGGCGGCTGCTACGACAAGCCGGCGCTGCGCGCGATCGCGCCGGCCGGGGTGACGGCCGTGCAGTGGGACGTGGTGAGCGGTGACGCGTTCGCCACGGATGCGGACGCGGTGGCGCGGCAGGTGCTCGACGGGGTGCGGCCGGGCTCGGTCGTGGTCCTGCACTGCACGCGCAGCGCCGCGCCGGTGACGGAACGCGCCGTCCGCACGATCGTGCCGAAGCTGCGGGAGCGCGGCTTCCGCTTCGTGCGGGTCTCGGAGCAGATCGGCGCCGCCCGCGCCCGGAACTAGGCTGGCGGTATGGCTGACGACGACTACTGCGCTCCAGTGGGATCCGCCACCGGCCCGGCGGTGGCGGGCGGGCCGCCGTTCGCCGAGTGCGTGCTGTGCCGGGAGCCGACGGAGTACCCGGAGTCGTACAAGGGCGTCACGCTGTGCCCGGTCTGCGAGTGGCAGGAGGCGCAGCGGACGGCCTGCTCGGGCTGAGCGGGGTCAGTCGCGGCGCGCGCAGGCTCCGCAGGCGACGGCCACCGCCGCCGCGGCCAGCGCGAGCGCTCCCGCGGCCGCTCCGACCGGCGCCGGTACGACGCCGTCCCGCGAGCCGCGCGTCAGGTCGGTGAGGACCGCCCTGGCCGGTGAGCCCGTCGTCACGAGCGCGAGCAGCGCGGCGAGCAGCAGCGCCGGGACCGCCCGCCCCGGCGACCGCAGCAACGGCCGACTGGTGACGGCGCCGACGGCCGTGCCGAGCAGGGCGCTGACGAGCATCGCGAGCAGCCCGGCCGCGGCCGCGGGGCCGCGCGGCACGGCGGTCTGGTGGTCGGTGCTCGCCGCGTCGCTGATGACGGCGACGGCCGCGGTGGCCGCGGCGCCGAGGACGCTCGACGCCAGGAAGGCGGTGAGCAGCCCGGCGAGGTGCGCGCGGCGCGGTCCGACGGCGGCCGCCGTGCAGTCGCGCGCGGCGGGCGGCTCGTTGGTGACGCAGATCCGTACGAGCCAGGCGGCCACGGGCAGCAGCGCCGCCGCGGCGTACGCGAGCGAGTCGAGCACGGGCTGCCCGCCCTGCACGCCGACGGCGAGGAACACGGCGTACAGGATGACGGGCGCGAGCCAGCGCTGCGAGCGCAGGAGCAGGGCGGACTGATAGCGCAGCACCGCCGCGAACACCGGGAGCGCCGAGGACGCCGGGCGGGTGGGGAACGCCGTCATCGGCCTCGGCCTCCGGTCGCGCTCTCGGCCGCTTCGGTCCGCCGGACCGCGAGCACGTGCCACGGCGGCCGGGCCGTCAGGAGTTCGCGCAGGACCAGGTCCGAGTGGAGCTCGGCGACGACGAGCCGCAGGGTGCCGTCCTCCGGGCCCGGCTCGGGTGCGCACGGCAGGCCGGGGGGCGGTTGCGCGCCGCTCGGGCCGCGTACGTCTATCACCACGGCGGGCGTCCCGGGGGCCGGGCCCTGACTCCCTTGCTCCGTGCGGTGGTTGCGCTCGGTGACCTGGGTGCCGGAGACCGTGTACGTCCTGTCCGCGTGCCCCGCGAGCCTGCGCGGGTCGTGGTCGACGAAGACGACGGCGGTGCCCGCGGCCACCTGTTCGGCGACGGCCCGGTCGAGGGTGTCGCGGGCGGTGGCGTCCAGGCCCGTCCAGGCCTCGTCGAGGACGAGCAGTTCCGGGTCCGCGAGCAGGGCCTGGGCGACGGCGACCTTCTGGCTGCTGCCCTTGGACAGGTCCGACAGGGGGGTGCGCGCGTGTCCGCCGGCGCCGAAGCGCTCCAGCCACTCCTGCGCGCGCCGGGCCGCCGCGCCGCCGGTGAGGCCCTGTACGCGGCCCATGTGCGTGAGGTAGTCGGCGGCGGTGAACGGCAGGGACGCCGGGAAGCGTTCGGGGACGTAGGCGGTGCGGGGGCGGCCGGTGACGCGGCCCTCGGAGGGGGCGTCGATCCGGGCGACGAGCCGCAGGAGCGTCGACTTGCCGGTGCCGTTCGCGCCCTCGACGCGGGTCAGGTTCCCCGCGGGCACGCGGAGGGTGACGTCGCGCAGCACCCAGGGGCCGCGGACGCCGTAGCGGCGTCCGGCGCCGTCGAGTCGTATCGCGCCGTCGGGTCGTATCGCCTCGTCACGGTCCGTGCGTGCCATGCGGCTCATCATCGCGTACCGCTCCGGGGCGTCGATCAACGCCCTGGCAGACTGGGCGAGTGACCGCTTACGATCCCAGGCCCGACAGCCCCTTCCGTGCCGAGCCGACCTCGCGTGACGAGGCGCCGCAGTTCGTGCTGCCGCTGGTGGCCCGCATCGAGCGGGCGGAGCCGCCGGCCCGTACGGACGCCCTGGAGACGGCGGCGCGCGCGGTCCTGACCATCCTGAGCGACGAGCGGTCGCTGGGCGAGGGCGAGTGGGCCCGGGCGATGCGGGACTGGCAGGACGCCCGGATCCGCAAGGTGGTGCGCCGGGCGCGCGGCGCGGAGTGGCGCCGCGCGGAGGCGCTGCCGGGCATCACGGTCACCGGCAAGTCGGCCGAGGTCCGCGTCTACCCGCCGGTCCCCCTCGACGGCTGGCCCAAGGACCTCGCCCGCCTCCAGGTCTCGGGCACCGACCTGACCGACCCCGAGCCCCTGCTGGACGCCGACCCGGGCGCCCCGGTGCTGTGGCTGAGCCCAGAGGTGGAGATGTCGGCGGGCAAGGCCATGGCGCAGGCGGGCCACGGCGCCCAACTGGCCTGGTGGGAGCTCCCGGACGCGGAGCGCGCGGCCTGGCGCGACGCCGGCTTCCCCCTGTCGGTCCGCACGGCACGGCCGGACCAGTGGCAGCCCCTGGTGACGAGCGGCCTCCCGGTCGTACGCGACGCGGGCTTCACGGAAATCGCCCCGGGCTCCTGCACGGTGGTGGCGTCCCACCCGGCGCTGCGCGACAACTGACCCGCCGGTCCCACGCCCGGCCCCCTGGGCCACCAGGCCCGCACACGGCCGCCCTTGGGCCGCCGGGCCCGCGCCCCATTGCGCCTGAACGGACACGGCCTCGCGCATGGTTACCCCCGACCCGCCCAGCGCGCACACGGTCACCCCTGAGTCGGCGAGTCCCCCACACGCTCCCGCCCGAGCCACCGGATCCGCACCCGATCGCTCCCGGACCACCGGATCCCGCCACAGCCACCCCTGGAACCGCCGAGTCCCGCACACAGCCACCCCTGAACCGCCCAGCCCCGCCCCCCAGGGCCAACCTCCTCTCAGGGCCAACTCCCGCCCGCCCCCGCCCCCGCCCCCATCACCCCTCCTCCCCCTCATACGCCGACAGCGCCGCAAGGCGTTTCTCGCTGAGGGTGCGGAGTGTCTCGTCGTCCACGTGGTCGCGGGCCAGGGCGCGGCCCGCCTCGTCCTCCAGGGCCGCCCAGGCCTTGCGGGCGCGCTTGTTGGCGACGCGTCTGGTGTCGCTGCGCAGGAAGCCCGCGCCGGCCGCGAGGCCCGCGGAGAACAGGGCGAGGAAGGCCGCGGGCACGCGCGCGTCCGCGGTCGCGAGCCCCGCCGCGCCGGAGACCCCGGCGAGCAGCGCCGCCGGGAAGCCGAGCGCGATGTCGACGACGGCCCAGCGCCGGGCGCGGCGCTGGGCGCGGTCCAGCTCCCGCCGCGCCTCGCCCCGCAGCCGCACGGCCTCGGCCCGCCGCGGACACCCTTCCGGGCCCGGGGCGCGCAGGACACCGGACGTATCGGCCATGGGTCAGATTCCAGCACGCCCGGCGGGCCGCCCACCGAGTGCCGCCCGACACCAAAGTCCCGGACGGTACTTGTCGCCTTCCGACAGAATCCGAAGACTCCGAAGGTTCCGAAGACTCCGAAGATTTCGAAGCATCCGGCAGCCGGGGCCACGCCACCCCCTCAGACGTGCAGCGCACCCCGCAGCGGCCAGGTCCGCAGCGTCGAGTCCAGCCTCTCGTACGCATCGTCGAACCACGCGTCCGTGAGCGTGACCGTCACCGTGGTCTCCGTCAGGGACGTCGTGCGGTCGGCGATCGTGACGTGGGCGCGCTCGCCGTCCGGGTCGAGCTCTATGAACAGCTCCGGCGCCCCGTCCTCCTCGCGCCACGCGGCGTCGTCCCCGCCGTCGAGGGTGTCGAGCGTCTCCCGCCACTGCGTCAGGTCGTCGGGGAACACCTGGGTCGGCAACGCCCCCCGGACGAAGGGGGTGTCGACCACGACCTCCCCCACCAGCACCTCGGACACGCCGGACGCCCCCTCGGCCGGCTCCCGGCCCGTGATCCTGACGACCACGCTGTTGCCCTCGCCCTCCAGACGGATCAGATCGATGGGCGTCGTCATCGTCATGGTCAAGTCAGCTCCCCCTGGTCGTACATGGCCGTACATGGTCGTCCATGCCTGCACTCGCACCTGCTTCCGGTACTCCTGCGGACCCTAGTCCACGGCACTGACAACGCCGCCGCCCCGCGTGACACCCGTCACACCGACCCGCACCCCTGAACGCGCCCTCCGCACCTCCCGTACCTTCCCGTACCACCACGGGGGCACCAAGTGGCTCGGCGCACGGCGGAGCCGCGGCTCGGGAGGCACTTTGCGGCGCATCATGCCCATCAGGAGCATCAACGGCACGGCCCTGATCATCGCGGCGCTCGTCGTCACCGTAGGAGCCCTCGCCTTCCCCGTCTGGTCCTACGCCGACCGCTCGGGCACCGGCGAGGCGAACCTCAACGCGGGGAGCGTGGCGACGCGTTGGGGGCCGCTGTCCGCCACCGACCGGGACTTCCTGGTGAAGGTGCGGCTCGCGGGCCTGTGGGAGATACCCGCCGGCCAGCAGGCCGTCGAGCGCGCCCCCACCAAGGCCGTCAAGGACGCGGGCGACCACCTGATCGTCGGCCACACCGACCTCGACCAGCGGGTGCGGGGCGTCGCGTCGCAGCTGGGCGTGGAGCTGCCGAACCAGCCCAACGACCAGCAGCAGGGCTGGCTCAAGGAGCTGACGCAGGCGCGGGGCGAGACGTACCAGCGCAAGTTCGCGAACCTGCTGCGCGTCTCGCACGGCAAGGTGTTCAGCCTCATCGCGCAGGTGCGTGACAGCACCCGCAACTCCCTCGTGCGGCAGCTGGCGTCCGACGCCAACCAGACCGTCCTCGACCACATCACGATGCTGGAAGGCACCGGGTACGTCGACTTCGACGCCATCGCCAACGGCAACGCCGCGACCTCCACGGCGAGCCCGACCGGCCCCCCGCCGCCGGGCGGCGACCGGCCCGCCGAGCCCTCCCCGGCGAAGCCGAGCGGGGACACGTCCGGCACGTCACGCCCGTCGCCCGGAGCTCCCGGCACGGTCACCACCGACCGGCCGCAACCTCAAATGTAGCTCTGGAACCGCTGATCAGAGGGTTCGGCCACCCCCGCTAGGGTCAGAACGGGCAAGAGCACGCACGTGCAGGCAGGAGAAAAAAGGGGGAGCACGATGCGACTGGGTACGGGTATCGGCTGGCGGCCTGAGATCGCGGACGCCGTGGAGCGCATGCCGGGCGTCGACTGGGTCGAGGTCGTGTCGGAGAACGTCTGTCCCGGGCATCTGCCCGACTCCCTGCTGCGGCTCCGCGAGCGCGGCGTCACCGTCGTGCCGCACGGCGTCTCGCTGGGGCTCGGCGGCGCCGACCGCCCCGACGAGGCCCGCCTCGCCGCGCTCGCCGCGCGCGCGGAGGCCCTCGGCGCGCCGCTCGTCACCGAGCACATCGCCTTCGTCCGGGCCGGCGGCCCGCTGACCGCGTCACAGCCCATCGAGGCGGGCCACCTCCTCCCGGTGCCCCGCACCCGGGACGCGCTCGCCGTCCTGTGCGAGCACGTCCGCGCCGCGCAGGACGCCCTGCCCGTGCCGCTCGCCGTCGAGAACATCGCCGCCCTGATCGCCTGGCCCGGCGACGAGATGACGGAGGGTCAGTTCCTGTACGACCTCGTGGAGCGCACCGGCGTACGGCTGCTCATCGACGTGGCCAATCTGCACACCAACCACGTCAACCGCGGCGAGGACCCCGCCAAGGCCCTGGCCGAGCTGCCCGTCGAGGCCATCGCGTACGTCCATGTGGCGGGCGGGTTCGAGCGGGACGGCGTCTGGCACGACAGCCACGCGCACCCGGTGCCGCAGGCCGTGCTCGACGTCCTCGCCGACCTCGCCGCGCGCACGAGCCCGCCCGGCGTACTCCTGGAGCGGGACGAGAACTTCCCCGAGCCGGGCGAGCTGGAGAGGGAACTCGCCGCGATCCGCGCCACGGTGACGACCGCAGGGGGCCCGTCGGCGGCCCCGCCCGCGCCCGTCGCCGTGGCGCCCGCGGCGCCCGAGGCCCGCCAGCGCGTGGCCCTCGCCCAGGCCGCCCTGCTGTCCGCGCTCGTCGCCGGGACGCCCGCGCCGGAGGGCTTCGACCGGGCGCGCCTGCGGGTGCAGAGCCGGGCCCTGACCGCCAAGCGGGCGGACGTCGTGGCGAAGGTGGCGCCGGAACTGCCGGAGATCCTCGGCGACTCGTACCGGAGCGACTTCTTCGCCTACGCCACCGGCCGCCCGATGACGGGGGGCTACCGGCGCGACGCGCTGAACTTCGCCGAGCACCTGCTGCTCGCGGGCCGTCCCGAGAACGCGGACGCGCGCGGCCGGCTCACCCACTGGTGGCTGGACCGCTCGGGCCCGAAGCCCCTCGCGGGCCGCCCGGTCGCGCGCTGGCTGCGGGCGGCGCGGTTCGCACTGCGGCGGGCCTAGCCGACAGAGCAAGGCGCCGGAACCGGGGGGCCGGACCCCGGCGTCAGACAGACACGGGGCACAGCCGGACACGGAACACAGTCAGGCACAGCACACCGTCAGACACGGAACACCGCGCACATCACACGGGGGAGATGTACGCATGCGCCACACCCGCACCCACAACGTCGTCCAGACCGCCCTGTCGGACCCGGCCGCCGAGGCACTCACCACCCTGTACGTCCTGGTCGTCGCCGCCGCGTGCGCCGTCCTCGCGGTCGGGATCTGTGTGACCCGGCGCTCCAGGGGCGTCCGCCTGGGCCTCGCGTCCGCTTCCGTGCACGACCCGTACGAGGTGGCGTTCCTCGCGGGCGGGCCCGGCCGGGTGACCGACGCGGCGCTCGCCGCGCTGCACGAGGACGGGCGCCTCGCGGTCGCGGACCCGGGCATCGTCGGCGTCCAGCCGGGCGCCCCGGCCCGGCACCCGGTCGAGGGCGCGGTCCTCGCCACGTACGCCGCCGCGCCCAGTGGCGCCCTGTCCTGGCTGCGCGCCGCCGTGATGCGCGCCCCGGCCGTGCAGGCGCTCGGGGACGGGCTCGCCGCCCGCGGCATGCTGGTGCCGCCCGCGCCGCTGCGCCCGTGGCGGCGCCGGATCGTGCTGTACGTCGTCGTGTGCGTCACGGGCGTGCCGCTCGCGATCCTCCTCGGCATGACGTCCGAGCCCGGCTCGTCCGGCTCCATGAGCCCCGTCTGGATCTTCCTGGTGCTCGTGTTCAGCATCTACTTCGGGGTGCTGTGCTCCCGTATCGCCGCGGACCGGGCGACCGGGTCGGGCCGCTTCGCGCTGCGCCTCTACCGGCGCCGCACCCGCACCCAGAACCTGGGTGCCGCCCACGACGTGGCCGTGCGCGGTCTGCGCGGCGTCCGGGACACCGATCTGCGCAAGCAGTTGGCGGACGCGCGCCGGGTCCGCCTCGACCACCCGCCGACCGTGCCCGCCGCCACGCCCGCGGCGCACCCCGCGTACGCCGTCGTCTGGTCCGGCGCCCCCGTGGTGTGGTGCGCGGGCGGGGACGGCTACGGCGGGTCGAGCTGCGGCACGGCGAACCGCGACGGCGAGGGCGGCGGCCGCGGCCGCGGCCGGAGCAGCTGCGGCAGCGGCGGATCCGACGGGGGCGGCGGCGGGTGCGGCGGCGGCTGCGGTGGTGGGTGCGGCGGGGGCGGAGGCGGGTGCGGCGGCGGCTGAACCGGAGTCCCGCATCCCGCGGGCGCGCGCGACCGCCCCAAGTCCGCACCACCGTACGGACGTCGACGTACTCCACGCCGTAACGCAGCACCGCCGCACCGGCACGCGCTAGCGTGCGGTGGCGCTACAGGAGGCGTCATGCGATCCCGAATCATCAGTGGCAGCGGCCTGGTCCTGACGGGACTCGTCGCCACGCTGGCCGCACTGGTCTTTCCCGTGTGGTCCTACGAGGACCGGTCGGGCACCGGCCTCGACACCCTCAACGCGCAGACCGTGTCGACCGACTTCGGGCCGCTGTCCGCGCTCGACCGGGACTTCCTCACCAAGGTGCGGCTCGCGGGCCTGTGGGAGCTGCCCGCGGGTCAGCAGGCCCAGGAGCGCGGCACGACCCGCGCCGTGCACACCGCGGGCCGGCACCTGGTGGAGGGCCACACGTTCCTCGACGCGCGCGTGCGCGAGGTCGCGGCGGCGCTGCGGCTGGAACTGCCCAGCCAGCCCACCGCCCAGCAGCGGCGCTGGCTCACCGAGCTGAGCGGTGCGCACGGAACGGCGTACGACGAGAGGTTCGCGAACGTCCTGCGGCTCGCGCACGGCAAGGTGTTCGCCCTCGTCGCCCAGGTCCGCGCGGCCACCCGCAACTCGCTGGTGCGGACCCTCGCCGACGACGCGAACAGCACGGTCCTCGACCACATCAGGGTCCTGGAGGCCACCGGGCTCGTCGACTTCGACGGGCTCGCCCGCGACGCCGCGACCTCAGGACCGGGCTCCGGGTCCGTGACCCGCTCCCCCGCGCCGCCGGGCCCGGTGGACGGCACCCCGCCCGCGGCCGCCCCCGTGACGCCGAGCGCGACGTTCCCGCTGCCGCCCGCGGTGTCCCGGCCCAAGCCGGAGTGACGGACCGGAGCCGGGCGTCCACATCGTGAAAACCCCGTAGCGCCGCCACAGGGCCTTCACATAGAACACGGGCATGCTCTGGGTTCCGCTGCTGCTCCTCGCCTGTGCCGTCGCCGCCCTGTCCTGCGGGCGGCTGTGCCTGGCCGCCGTGCGCGCCGCGGCGGCCGAGGCGCGGGACACCCCTCGGGGGCGGGAACTGACCCTCTACGAAGCGGCCTTCCTGTCCGGCGGGCCCGCGCGCGTGGCCGACGTGACCCTCGTCTCGCTCGCCCGGCGGCGGCGCCTGCTGCTCGCGCACACCGGGTGGGCCACGGTGGTCTCCGTGCCCGAGCGGCCGGAGGAGTCGGACGAGTTCGAGCGGTCCGTGTTCGGCGCGATCGGGCCCGACGGCCAGTCGCGCATAGCCCCGGTGCGCCGGGCCGCGGCCGCCGCCGAGTCCGTGCGGGCCCTCGCCGACCGGCTCGTCGCGGCCGGGCTCGCCGTGCCGGACGGCGCCTGGTCGGGCATCCAGGGGGCGGCGCGGCAGGTGCGGGCGGCCGCGGCGGCCGTCGCGGTGCTCGGCGTGTGCGCGACGCTGCTGCCGGGCGCGGAGGCGCAGGAGGGGGCGCTGCCGGTCGCGGTGTGGTTCGCGCTGCCGCTCTTCCTCACCCTGAGCTGTCTGGCCATCGCCCGCTTCGAGGTGCCGACCACCCGCTGGGCGTCGCCCGCGGGGCAGCGGCTCCTCGGCGCCCTGCCGTCGCGCGACGACCTCACGTCGCTCGCCGTGCGCGGCGTCCGCGCCCTGAACGACCCGGGCCTGCGCGCCGCCCTCTCGCACCGGGACCCGAACCTCGACGGGTACCGCGAGACGGGCCAACGGGGTCATTGAGCCGACACCGGCGGGCCGGTGCTTTACTTCGCCGACCATCGAACGAATTATCCCTTTCGGTGTGATATGCCGCCTCGGCCCGAGCCGCGCGACGCCGAGTCAAGCGGCATGAAGCCGCATGAAAGGGACATGAAGAGCGATGAGAGCAGCAGCCGCAGCAGCCCTGTACGGAACCGCCGGATCCCTCGTCCTGACCGCCCTCGTCGCCGCTCCCGCAGGCAGCGCCGCCCCCGCCCGCCCGACGGGCCCCCTCGACCCCGAGACCCGCGGCGTGGCCGTGGCCGCCGAGCGCGCCGGGGCCGCGGGCATCCGCTTCGGCGCGTGCCCCGCGGCGGAGGGCCTGCCGCCCACCGTCCAGTGCGGCACGGTCTCGGTCCCGCTCGACTACGCCCGCCCCGACGGCAAGCGGATCAGCCTGACCGTCAGCCGCGTCAAGGCCGCGGGCCGCGAGCGCGGCAAGCAGGTCCGGCGGCAGGGCGCGCTCGTCTTCAACCCGGGCGGGCCCGGCGCGTCCGGCATGTACTTCCCGCTGGTCCGCATGCTCCCGGAGTGGCGGCGCATCGCGGCGGCGTACGACCTCGTCGGCTACGCCCCGCGCGGGGTCGGCCGCTCCGCGCCGCTGTCCTGCCAGGACCCGAAGCAGTTCACGAAGGCGCCCACGCAGTCGCCGACCCACCCCGACGACTCGTACAAGGCGGAGCGCGTCGCCCAGGCGAAGACGTACGCCCACGGGTGCGCGCGCACCGCGGGGGACGCGCTGCGCCACTACACGTCCCTGAACAACGCCCGCGACCTCGACGTCCTGCGCGCCGCGCTCGGCGAGCGGAAGCTGACGTTCATGGGCGCCTCGTACGGCACGTACTTCGGGGCCGTGTACGCGACCCTGTTCCCCTCGCACGTGCGCCGCATGGTGTTCGACTCGGCGGTCGACCCGGACCCGGACCAGATCTGGTACGCCAACAACCTCGACCAGTCCGCCGCGTTCGAGGAGCGCTGGGCCGACTTCCGCGCGTGGGTGGCCCGGCACGACAGGACGTACCACTTGGGGGCGACGGCGGAGGAGGTCCGCACCTCCTACGAGCGGGTGCGCGCGGAGCTCACCCACAAGCCCGCGGGCGGCAAGGTCGGCTCCGCGCAGCTGCACGCGGCGTTCCTGAAGGCCGGGTACTACGACGACTACTGGCCGCTGCGCGCCACGGCCCTGTCGCAGTACCTGAAGGGCAACCCGAAGCCGCTGATCGAGCAGGCCGCGCCGGACCCGGCGGGCGCCGCCGAGGAGGAGAACGGCAACGCCGTGTACACGGCCGTGCAGTGCAACGACGCGGCCTGGCCCACCGACTTCAAGGAGTGGGACCGCGACAACTCGCGCCTCGCGCGCGTCGCGCCCTTCGAGACGTGGGACAACGCCTGGATGAATCTGCCGTGCGCCTACTGGCCCGCGCCGCGCCAGGAGCCGCTCGACGTGGGCGCCGCCGCGGACGCGCTGCCGCCGACGCTGATCCTGGCCGCCGAGCGGGACGCGGCCACGCCGTACAAGGGCGCACTCGAACTGCACGAACGGCTCGGCGGTTCGGTCCTGGTGACCGAGGAGGACGCGGGCACGCACGGCATCGCGGGCGGCCCGAACCCGTGCGTGAACGGCCACCTGGACGCGTACCTCCTGGAGGGCCGCCTCCCGGTGCGGAGCGCGGAGTGCGCCCCGCACCCGGAGCCCACGCCGATCCCGTCGACACGGGCGGCGGCCCACCCCGGGAAGGCCCCGAAGGCGGCCTAGGGCCCGGCGCCCGACGGCTCGGCGCGGCGGGTCACAGCGCGCCGAGCCGCTCCAGCGGGAACGGCGGCTGCGCCAGCGGGCGCACCGCGAGCCGGGTCAGCGGCAGCGCGTTGTCGTCGCCCGCGACGCGGTTGGCGTGCAGCACGCCGCAGTGGACACAGCGGTGGACGACGGCCCATTCACCGTCGCCGCGGACGGATATGGCGAGCGGCTCCATGCGGGCACCGCAGTCGGCGGCCCGGTCGCCGGGGGTGTCGTCGAGGTGACGGCTCCACAAGCAGTTCGGGCAGTGATTGCGGTGGCCCGTGCCGGGCGCGGTCATGGAGACGTCGAGACCGCAGTGGAGACAGCGGAAGGACTGGGCGCGTGCTTCAGTGCGCGCCCTCCTGGAAGTGTTCCGGGACATGGCTGGAGTGACTCCTGAGCAGTGCGGAAAGGGCTGGCTTCGAGCAGTTCCGCAGGGCCCTGGGCATACATCACCGGCTTTCTGTGTCCACGCACGGGAAAGAGGCCGGGCTCCAGTCGGCCCGGCCTCTCGATGAAACCCGCAGCGTGCGGGCGCGGCAACCGAATTACGGCCGCCGCACCAGCGGCTAGGCCAGGCCCTCCACGAGCTCCGCGACGGACTTGCGGCGGCCGGTGTAGAACGGCACCTCCTCGCGGACGTGCATCCGGGCCTCGGAGGCGCGCAGGTGCCGCATGAGGTCGACGATGCGGTACAGCTCGTCGGCCTCGAAGGCGAGCAGCCACTCGTAGTCGCCGAGCGAGAACGAGGCGACCGTGTTGGCGCGCACGTCCGGGTAGCCGCGGGCCATCTTGCCGTGGTCGGCGAGCATGCGGCGGCGGTCCTCGTCGGGCAGCAGGTACCAGTCGTAGGAGCGCACGAAGGGGTAGACGCTCACGTAGTTGCGGGGCGTCTCGTCGGCGAGGAACGCCGGGATGTGCGACTTGTTGAACTCGGCGGGGCGGTGCAGCGCCATGTTCGACCAGACCGGCTCCAGCGCGCGGCCGAGCTTGGTGCGGCGGAAGAGGTTGTACGCGGTCTGGAGCTCGTCCGCGGTCTCCGCGTGCCACCAGATCATGACGTCGGCGTCGGCACGCAGGCCCGACACGTCGTACGTGCCGCGGACGGTGATGTCCTTGGCGGCGAGGCGGTCGAACAGCTCCTGGACCTCGTCCGCGTAGCCGAGGCGGCTCTCGGGCAGGACGTCACGCAGTTTGAAGACGGACCACAGGGTGTAGCGGATGACCTCGTTGAGGTCCTTGGCCTTCTTGCCTGCGTTCGGGATCTTGGCGGGGGCGTCGTCACTCATGTCGCTATTCTCCCGCGCCGCCGTGCAGGCTCTGCACCGGGTTCCTGGTGAGCTCGTCCACACCGGCGAGGTCCCCGCCGAGCTGGTCGGCGGCCGCGTACGCGCTCGCGATGCACGCGGGGATGCCGACGCCGTCGTACGCCGCCCCGCACACGGCGAGGCCCGGCAGGCGCCCCACGTGCGCGCGGATCCGGGCCACGCGCGCGTGGTGGCCGACGGGGTACTGCGGCAGGCCGCTGTCCCAGCGGGTGACGCGGGCGGCGACGGGGGCGGCGGCCAGGCCGACCGCCGCGCGCAGGTCGTGCCGCGAGACGTCGACGAGCTCGCCGTCCTCGCGCTCCAGGTCCTTGGTGTCCCCGTAGCGGCCGACCGAGGTGCGCAGGACGAGCAGGTCCGGGTCCTCGTCGGCGATCCAGCCCCACTTCTGGGAGGCGAAGGTGGAGGCCTTGATGGTGTGCCCGTCGACGGGCGGGACGAGGAAGCCGCTGCCTTCGGGGAGGCGGATGTCGCTCTTCTTGTACGCGAGGGTCATCAGGGCCATGGAGGCGTACTCGACGGTGCGCAGCTCGGCGGCGGCCCCCGGTACGTCGTGGTCCAGGAGGCGGGCGGCATGCGGGGCGGGCACCGCCAGGACGACAGCATCGGCCTCGAGATCCCAGTCCTCGACGTGCACCTCCCACCCCTGCTCGACCTTGCGCAGCCCGTGGACCTGGGAGTTCAGCAGAATCTCCGCGCCACGCGCGCGGACCGACTCCGCGACCGCGAGCGGCAGCGCCCCGACGCCGCCCTCGATGCCCATGAAGACCGGCCCGGTCTGCTGGTTCCGCGCGGCGCGGGCCTGGATCTCGCGCACCCCCTCCGTGAGGGAGGTGTGCGTGCGGGCCGCCTCGAAGAGCTGCGGCACGGCCGAGCGCATCGAGATGCGGTACGCGTCCCCGGCGTAGACCCCGCCGAGGAGCGGCTCCACGAGGCGGTCGACGACCTCGCGGCCGAGGCGCGCGGCCACGTACTCGCCGACCGCGACGTCGTCGCCGACCTCGGTGGGCGGCAGTTCGCGGTCCCGCTCGATGCGGTGCAGGCCCTCGTCGGACAGGACCCCGGCGAGCGCGGACGCGTCCCCGGGCACGCCCATGACGTGGCCCTTCGGCATGGGCCGCAGGGCGCCCCGCGTCCAGATCGCGGCGCTCGCGGTCGCGGGCGGCTGCAGCCGGTCGGCGAGCCCCACCTCGCGGGCGAGGGCGACCGCCTCGGGCCGCCTCGCCAGCATGGACTCGGCGCCGAGGTCGACCCGTACGCCCTCGATCTCGCCGGGGAGCAGCTTGCCGCCCACCCGGTCCGACGCCTCCAGGACGGTCACGCGCGCGCCCGCCGAGAGCAGCCGGTGCGCCGCGGCGAGCCCGGCGATGCCACCCCCCACGACCACGACATGACCCGCATCACGATTCGCCCGCTTTATCCCTGTATCCGCTTCGCGCATGTCCCCACTGTCGCAGACGGCCGAGTCCCGCCCGTGACCGCACCGGGACCGCTTCGGGACCACCGGCATCGAACGGGCCGCCCGCCCCGGCCGTCGTAGGGGCACAGTCACCACGACCCTCGGGGGGTACGTCGATGGGCACGGCAAGGACGACGAGGCCGGCAAGGACGACGAGGCTGGCGGGGCCAGCGGGACGCGGGTGGCGGCGGGGCCCCGCCAGGGCACTGGCCGCCGCGCTGCTCGCGGTAACGCTCGCGCTCGCGGGGTGCAGCGCGGGCGGCGACGACTCCGACAGCGGCAGCGGCGACAAGGCGGCGCGCAGCGGGGCCGGGAAGGAGGCGTACGCGGGCACCGAGGCGGAAAGCGGCGCCGGCGCGAAGAGCGACCGCGGGGACGGCAAGCCCGGCTCGCCCCGGAACAAGCCCAGCTCGCCCCGGAAGCAGGACTGGCCGGCCAAGGCGCGGGCCACGCACATCATCCGCACCGCGTCCCTCACCGTGCGCGTCGAGGACGTGCCGAAGGCCCTGGGGCGGGCGCGCGCGGCGGCCGAGGACGCGGGCGGGCTCGTCGGCAACGAGTCGACGGACCGCGACCGGCGGGGCCGGGAGCGCTCGCACGTGGTCCTGCGCGTCCCGCAGGACCGGTACGAGCAGGTCCTGTCGTCCCTGGAGGGCACGGGCAAGCTCGTCGACCGCACCGCCAAGGCGGAGGACGTCACCGAGCAGGTCGTGGACGTCGAGAGCCGCGTCAAGACGCAGCGGGCGAGCGTGGCGCGGGTGCGTGAGCTGATGGACAGGGCGACGAAGATCAGCGACATCGTCTCCCTGGAAGGCGAGTTGAGCACCCGTCAGTCGGACCTGGAGTCCCTGCTCGCCCAGCAGGCCTCCCTCAAGGAGCGCACGGCGCTGGCCACGATCACGCTGACGCTGACCGAGTCGCCGGGCGCGGCGGGCAAGGACGGCGACGAGGACGACGACCCGACCTTCGCGGGCGCCCTGTCGGGCGGCTGGGACGCGTTCGTGACGATGCT
>NZ_JBHYJH010000154.1:0-21776 GCF_042740445.1 Streptomyces sp. NPDC059003
GCCTCGGTGGCCTGCGCGGCGGTCGGCTCCGCCGTGGGGGCGGACACGGCACGGGTCGCGCGGCGGCGGGTACGGCGCGGCGCGGCGGACTCCGACTCGGCGGCCTCGGGCTCGACGGCCTTCGGCGCGGCGGCCTCGGGCGCGGTCTCCGCGGCCACGGGCTCCGCTGCCGCCTCGTCGGCGCCCTTCGGCGCACCGGCAGGGGCGGAGGCACGGCGCGTCGCACGACGACGCGTACGACCGGCCGGAGCGGCCTCCTCGGCCTCGGCCACGGCAGGCTCGGCGGCCGGGGCCTCGACGGGGCGCTCGGCGGCCACGGGCTCCGCTGCCGCCTCGTCGGCGCCCTTCGGCGCACCGGCGGGCGCGGAGGCACGGCGCGTCGCACGACGACGCGTACGACCGGCCGGGGCGGCCTCCTCGGCCTCCGTCACGGTCGGCTCGGCAGCCGCGGCTGCCGCTTCCGTTTCGGTCTCCTCAACATCGGCGTCGACAGCGGCGTCGGCGTCCGTGAGGGCGGTGGCGGGGGCGGCCGGTATGGCCGGCGCGGCCTCCGTGGTGGTGCCCGCGGGCGGTCCCGCGGGACGCGACGCGGCCCGGCGCCGGCGGCGCGGGGGCAGGGTGTCGCTGGGGGTGCTGTTGTTCGGCGAGCCCTCAGTGGGGTCGTTCGGCTCAAGCATGCGGGCGGTTCTCCCGTCACGCTCCCGGGCGCCGCGCCGTAACCGGACGTACCCGCGGCCCTCGCTTACCGCGCGGGGCCGCCATCCGAGGGCGTGGGCGCCGCACGGGAGCTCTCTGTGTCTTGTCTCGCCGGTTCCGTACGCCTCGAGTGCGGACGGCCTGGCGAAAGTCTTCTGGTCAGTGCGCTGCCCGACCCAGGTGGCTCCCGGATACGAGGGCGGCGCTGCGGTGTTCTCGGCGAGCGCCCCTACGCGGGACCTTCCGGCACCGGCGCCGTCGCGGCGGCAGCTGCGGCGGCCCCTGAACGGGGGTGCCCATCGGTTGGGGCGGCCGTGACTGCCTCGCGGTCGGGCGCGAGCGGGTCGGTCACCGTGCCGGTCTCGTCATCGAAAAGCCCCTGCGCCAGCCTGGTCACCGCTGCGGGGACCGGCGGCGCCAGGTCGGCCACAGCTCGGAGACCGGACAGGACGTCGTCGGGTCGGACGGCAGGTGTCACGTGCCGTACAACCAGCCGCAGTATCGCACAGGGCCTGTCGGTCGGCCTATCAGCGTCGGAGGCGAGCGCCTCCGGGCCGAGGGCGTCCAGGCTCACGACGGCGGCGCGGGCGTCGAACGTGCGCATCCCGTTCTTCGTGCGGCGCTGGACCTCGACGGTCTCGGCGGCGCGGAAGGCGGCGGCGGCGCGCTCGGCGTCCGCGGGCTCCACGCCGTCCAGGCGCAGCTCCCAGACGGAGGCCGTGAGCCGGTCGGCGAGCCCGGAGGTGCGGGCCTCGACGGCGTCGACGACGTCGAGCCCTGCGGGCAGCGACTCGTCGAGCAGCGCACGCAGCTGCTGCGGGTCGCGGGGCGCGGTGAGGGCGATCTCCAGATACTCGGCCTCGCTGCCCGTGCCGGTGGGTGCGGCATTGGCGTACGACACCTTCGGGTGCGGGGTGAAGCCCGCCGAGTACGCCATGGGCACCTCGGCGCGGCGCAGCGCCCGCTCGAAGGCGCGCTGGAAGTCACGGTGGCTGGTGAACCGAAGGCGGCCGCGCTTGGTGTAGCGCAGTCGGATGCGCTGCACCGCGGGCGCGGGCGGCGGGCCTTCGGGCTGTCGCTTGCCCAGGGGAACTTCTCCTCGTGTACGCGGTCCGTGACGCTGGCCCCGCATGGGCGGGGAGCACGTCCGGGCTGGCGCTTGCCCGGTGTTGTAGCCCGGATCAGCCCCGCGTCGGCGGGGACATTTCGCGCCGGACCCTTTGCCCTAGGGTACGCGCTTCACGTCCACACGTTCCCGCTGGGCCTCAGAGCCACTGGCCAGGGGCGCCTTCTCGTGGGACGCGCCGAACAGCAGTCGGCGGACGTCCGCGCGGGCCTCCCGCACGGTCTCCCGCACCGAGCCGAGCGCCGCCCTCGCCGTACGGCCCACGGCCCGGACCACACGCTCGGCCGGCCGCCACAGCACGTCGCGCACGGCGTGCCCGACCGGCGTGAGCACGGCCTCGTACACCCAGCGCACGGGCTCCACGAAGATCAGCTTCAGGAGCCGCTTCAGGAAGCCCCAGACGGCCCGCGAGATGTGCCCGGCGATCCGCCAGGCGTGTCCGAACGCGTCACCGATCTCACCGGCGACGAAGGCGATGACACGGCCGACCGGGGCGAGCACGTAGCGCCAGAGGGCGACGGCGGGCACCACGAAGATCCACCGCAAGAGTGTGCCCACGACGAGCCCGATGCCCCGCAGCAGCCACCAGATCCCGAGGCCGACGCCCCGCACGACCCACCAGACGCCCAGGCCGATGCCGCGCAGCACCCACCACACCCGGCCGGACAGCCAGGCGATGCCGTGCCCGACCGGCGTGAGCACGTAGCGGTACAGCCACAGCGCGGGCACGACCACGAGCATCCGCACCAGCCAGGCGGCCCCGTGCCCGATCGGCGTGAGCACGTACCGGTACAGCCATGCGGCGGGTACGACGACCAGCATCCGCAGCAGCCAGGCGAGCCCGCGCCCGACCGGCGCGAGCACGTACCGCCACAGCGCCACCCAGGGCCAGACGAAGAGGGCCTTGCCGACGAACGAGAGGACGGCCCCGACCGCCCGCCCCACGGGCCGCAACGCCCACTGGTACACGAACCGTCCGCACACCACGAGGGCGTCCCACACGATCCGCACGGGCACCACGAACACCAGGACCACGATCCGCACCGGCAGCCGCAGCGCCACGACGAGACACCCCTCGGCCCGCGGGGCGGCGGGCTCGGGGGCGGTCTTCGTCAGGGCGACGGGCTCCGCGCCCGCCTCCGGCACGCGCTGGGGCCACGGCTGCCACTCCGACTGCGGCTGCGGCTGCGGCTGCGGCTGCGGCGGGAGCCTTTTCTCCAGGTCCATGCCCTGTGAGACACCGTCAACGGCGTCTCGTTTCCCCCCGTTTCCGAACTGAGATGTTTCCCGCTACTTGACGACCGTGAGCGGGAGCAGCTTCTTTCCGGTCGGGCCGATCTGAATGTGGGTGTCCATCTGCGGGCACACCCCACAATCGAAGCACGGCGTCCAGCGGCAGTCCTCGACCTCGGTCTCGTCGAGGGCGTCCTGCCAGTCCTCCCAGAGCCAGTCCTTGTCGAGGCCGGAGTCCAGGTGGTCCCAGGGCAGGACTTCCTCGTACGTGCGCTCGCGGGTCGTGTACCAGTCGACGTCCACGCCGAACTCGGCGAGGGCCTTGTCGGCGCAGTCCATCCAGCGGTCGTAGGAGAAGTGCTCGCGCCAGCCGTCGAAGCGGCCGCCGTCCTCGTAGACGGCGCGGATGACGGCGCCGATGCGGCGGTCGCCGCGGGAGAGCAGGCCCTCGACGATGCCGGGCTTGCCGTCGTGGTAGCGGAAGCCGATGGAGCGGCCGTACTTCTTGTCGCCGCGGATCTTGTCGCGGAGCTTGGTCAGGCGGGCGTCGGTCTCCTCCGACGACAGCTGCGGGGCCCACTGGAAGGGGGTGTGGGGCTTCGGCACGAAGCCGCCGATGGACACCGTGCAGCGGATGTCGTTGGAGCCGGAGACCTCGCGGCCCTTCTGGATCACGTTCATCGCCATGTCGGCGATCTGCAGGACGTCGTCGTCGGTCTCGGTGGGCAGGCCGCACATGAAGTACAGCTTCACCTGGCGCCAGCCGTTGCCGTACGCGGTGGCGACGGTGCGGATCAGGTCCTCTTCCGAGACCATCTTGTTGATGACCTTGCGCATGCGCTCGCTGCCGCCCTCGGGGGCGAACGTGAGGCCGGAGCGGCGGCCGTTGCGCGTCAGCTCGTTGGCCAGGTCGACGTTGAAGGCGTCCACGCGGGTCGACGGGAGGGACAGGCCGATCTTGTCCTCCTCGTACCGGTCCGCGAGGCCCTTGGCGACCTCACCGATCTCGGAGTGGTCGGCGGACGAGAGGGAGAGCAGGCCCACCTCCTCGAAGCCGGTGGCCTTCAGGCCCTTGTCGACCATCTCGCCGATGCCCGTGATGGAGCGCTCACGCACCGGGCGCGTGATCATGCCCGCCTGGCAGAAGCGGCAGCCGCGCGTGCAGCCGCGGAAGATCTCCACGGACATGCGCTCGTGGACCGTCTCGGCGAGCGGCACCAGGGGCTGCTTCGGGTACGGCCACTCGTCGAGGTCCATGACGGTGTGCTTGGACACGCGCCACGGCACGCCGGACTTGTTCGGCACGACGCGGCCGATGCGGCCGTCGGGGAGGTACTCGACGTCGTAGAACGCCGGGATGTACACGCTGCCGGTCTTGGCGAGGCGGAACAGGACCTCCTCGCGTCCGCCCGGGCGGCCCTCGGCCTTCCACTGGCGGATGATCTCCGTCATGTCGAGCACGGCCTGCTCGCCGTCGCCGATGATCGCCGCGTCGATGAAGTCGGCGATCGGCTCCGGGTTGAACGCCGCGTGGCCGCCGGCCAGGACGATCGGGTCGTCGAGCGTGCGGTCCTTGGACTCCAGCGGGATGCCCGCGAGGTCCAGGGCGGTCAGCATGTTCGTGTAGCCGAGCTCCGTGGAGAAGGACAGGCCGAACACGTCGAACGCCTTCACCGGGCGGTGGGAGTCCACCGTGAACTGCGGGACCTCGTGCTCGCGCATCAGCTCCTCGAGGTCCGGCCACACGCTGTACGTGCGCTCGGCGAGGACGCCCTGCCGCTCGTTCAGGACCTCGTAGAGGATCATGACGCCCTGGTTGGGCAGGCCGACCTCGTACGCGTCCGGGTACATCAGCGCCCAGCGGACGTCGCAGGATTCCCACGGCTTGACCGTGGAGTTGAGCTCGCCGCCTACGTACTGGATCGGCTTCTGCACATGCGGGAGCAGGGCTTCGAGCTGCGGGAAAACCGACTCGACAGACATCGCTGGACCTTCGTGAGCTGACAGGGGTGACCCTCAAGCCTAACGTGGCCGGGGCCACCCCTCGTCACACGATCGGCGCAGGGCCCGGCCCGCTCAACCGCGGAGCGCCGCCCGCACCTTCGGTCGCGCCGCCTTCGCCCACACCTGAGGCAGTTCCCGCTCCCGCGCCGCCGCGGCCGCCTCCTCGCGGCCGTACAGCAGGCCCCACGTGAACGCGGACTCGCCCGCCAGGTGCGCCTGTACCGCGAGGTCCCGCAGGGTCTCGCGGGCGACGACGCTGTCCTGGTGGTCGCCGAGCACCGTCTGGACGGCCTTCATGCGCTTGGCGAAGCGGCCCGCGGGCTTCCCCAGGGCGGGGCGGGCCGCCTCGCCCGCGTACCGGGCGCGCTTGGCGGCCTTGCGGGCCTCGTGCATCGCGAGGTCCCGCTCCGTGCCGGGCGCGAGCGCCAGCGCGTGGTCCACGCGGGTCGCGAGGCGGTCGTAGTCCTTCAGGACCGCCTTGGGCAGGGCCTGGGCGGCGGGGGCCGCGGCGGCCTTCAGGAGCGGGGGGTCGGCGAGCAGGGCGTCGACCGCGTCGAGGAGGGCCAGATAGCGCTTGGAGTCCAGGACGGCGACGGTCTTGCGGCGCGAGCCGGTGCGGTGGGCCGCCGTCCAGATGCGGAGGCGTCCGCGGACGGGGCCCAGGAGGAGCGTGCGGGGGATGTCCGCCAGGGCGGCCGTCAGCCGGTCGGTGAGGACCTCGCGGTCGCGGTCCACGCCGAGCTCGGCGGCCAGCCACTTCAGCTCGTCGCCGAGGGGGTCGGTGACCTGGCGGTCGAGGATCTTGCGGTACGTCTTGAAGGCGCTGCGGAGCCTGCGGGTGGCTACGCGCATCTGGTGGACGGAGTCGGGGAGGTCCTGGCGGACGGCGGGGTCGAGGTCGACCAGGGCGGTGCGCTGCTCGCGGAGGTACGCGAGGACGTGGGCTCCCGCTGTGTCCGGGTGGGCCTTGTCCTTGGGCTGCCTCCCTCGGGCCTTCGTGCCCTCTTTACCAGGCCTACCCGGCGCGTGGGGCTGTGCCCACCCTTCCCCAAGCTCTCGGCTTCGCTCGAGCAGGGGAGGCCCCACTCGCCCTGCGGGACGACTGCCCACAGCAGGTAGCTCGTCTGCGGTCTCTGCCAGGGCCCTGGCCAGTTTCGACCCCGACTTCGACCGGTGGACGCCCGCCTTGCGGAGCTTCTTCTCGACCTTGTCCAGGAGGGCCGGGTCCCCGGACTGGCCCAGCTCGACCTCGATTTCCGTCCAGGACGTCTCGCCCTGCCCGCCGCTCAGGCGCTGCGCGTGTACGCCGTCCACGCTGACCTCCGCCAGGAGGGCGCCCGACGCGTCGACGAGGTGCCGCAGGTCCCGCGCCGACCGCAGCCGCACAACCGGCACCAGACCGGCCTCGCGGACGCGGGAGCGGACCAGGCCCGCCAGGGAGCGCGGCACCTCGTCCGACAGGGGCGCGTGGACCTCGTCGCGCACGCCGTCCGCGAGGGAGACGGGGAGCTTCAGGTGCCAGCCCGCGTCGTCTCCCCCGGTGCGGCGGCGCAGGGTGATGGAGGCGGCGGCGAGGCGTTGGTCGGGGGTGTCGTAGTAGACGGCGTCCAGGTCGGCGACGCCCTTGTCGATGACGTCCGACACTCCGGCGACGCCCCGCAGGTCGGGGAGGCGCCCGTCGGCTCCGGCGTCGTACTTCCGCTCGATCTCACGCTCGCGCTCGGTGTCCGCCATGAGGCGAATCTAGACGCGATCGAGGGCGCTGGGCAGCCCCTGGGCGCCCCGTGGCGGGATCACGCGGACAGCGGGCGCTGCACCTTGATCGACTGGAGGAGGCCGACGGCCACCCAGACCGCGAACATGGACGAGCCTCCGTACGACACGAAGGGCAGCGGGAGGCCCGCCACCGGCATGATGCCGAGGGTCATGCCGATGTTCTCGAAGGCCTGGAAGGCGAACCAGGCGATGATCCCGGCGGCGACGACCGTGCCGTACAGCTCGGTCGTCTCGCGGGCGATGCGGCAGGCGCGCCACAGGACCACGCCGAGCAGGACCAGGATCGCGCCCGCGCCGACGAAGCCGAGCTCCTCGCCCGCGACGGTGAAGACGAAGTCGGTCTGCTGTTCCGGGACGAACTGTCCGGTGGTCTGGGAGCCCTTGGTCAGGCCGGTGCCGGTGAGGCCGCCGGAGCCGATGGCGATGCGGGCCTGGTTGGTGTTGTAGCCGACGCCGGCCGGGTCGAGGGCGGGGTTGGCGAAGGCGGCGAAGCGGGCGATCTGGTAGTCGTCGAGGACGTGCAGCTGCCATATGGCGACGCCGCCTAGCACGCCGGTGCCGAGCAGGCCGAAGATCCAGCGGTTGGAGGCGCCGGAGGCGAGCAGGACGCCGAGCACGATCATCACTATGACCATGACCGAGCCGAGGTCGGGCATGAGCATGATGATCATGACCGGGACGGCGGCGAGGCCGAGGGCCTGGACGACGGTGCGGTGGTCGGGGTGCTCCTTGTCGCCCGCGTCGACGCGGGCGGCGAGCATCATCGCCATGCCCAGGATGATGGTGATCTTGCAGAACTCGGAGGGCTGGAGCGACTGGCCCGCGATGACGATCCACGCGTGGGCGCCGTTGATGGTCGCGCCGAGCGGGGTCAGGACGAGCAGGATCAGGAAGACCGAGACGCCGTAGAGGATCGGCACCGCGGTGCGCAGGGTGCGGTGGCCGAGCCAGATGGTGCCCACCATCAGGCCGAGGCCGATGCCGATGTTCATGATGTGCTTGATCACGAACGCGTACGGGTCGTCGCCGACGAGCTCCGTGCGGTTGCGGGTCGCCGAGTAGACGAGCGCGGAGCCGATCACGGAGAGCGCGAGGGCGGCGAGCAGCATGGGCCAGTCGAGCCTGCGCAGTATCGAGTCGCGGGCGAACAGGCGGGACATGCTGGAGCGTTCGGGGCCGTAGCCCGAGACGGTGAAGCCGTTGCCGGTCATGGTGGCTCAGTCCCGCCTTCCGGCCGTCGGGAGGTTCGCGGCGAGCTCCTGCTGCTCGGCGGGCGGCTTGGGCTCGCCGGGCTTGAAGGGCTTGACCTTCGGGGCGTCGATGGAGCCGTCGGTCTGGATCTTGGGCAGGGACTTCTGGGGCTCGGGGAGCAGGGCCTTCTTCAGGTCCTGGTTGCCGCTGTCGTCCAGGCCGTACATGGCGTTGTAGATCTGGCGCACGGCAGGACCGGACGCGCCGGAGCCCGTACCGCCCTGGGAGATCGTCATCACGATCGAGTAGTCCTTGGTGTACGTCGCGAACCACGACGTCGTCTGCTTGCCGTAGACCTCGGCGGTGCCCGTCTTGGCGTGCATGGGGATCTTGTCCTGCGGCCAGCCGCCGAACCGCCAGGCGGCGGTGCCCTGCGTGGCGACGTCCGCGAGCGCACCGTCTATGTCCTTGCGCAGGGCCGCGTCCATGGGGAGCTTGCCGTGCGACTTGGGCTTGATCTCCTCGACGCGCTTGCCGTCGCCGCTGATGACGGCCTTGCCGACGGTCGGGTCGTAGAGGGTGCCGCCATTGGCGATGGCGCCGTAGATGGTGGCCATCTGGATCGGCGTGACGAGGGTGTCGCCCTGGCCGATGGAGTAGTTGACGGAGTCACCGGCGCGCATCTTCATGCCTTCGAGGCAGTTCTCGTAGGCGATCCGCTCGGCGTAGTCGCCGCCCTTCTTGCCCTGCTTGCACCAGGCGTCCTTGTTGGCCTGCCAGTAGTTCTTCTTCCACTGGCGGTCGGGGACGCGGCCGCTGACCTCGTTGGGCAGGTCGATGCCGGTCTCCTTGCCGAGGCCGAACTGGTGGGCGGTCTTGTAGAACCAGTCCTGGGGGTCCTTCTTCGGCTTGTTGCCGCCGTCCTTGGCCCACTGGTCGTGCGCGAGCTTGTAGAAGACGGTGTCGCAGGAGACCTCGAGGGCCTGGCCGAGCGTGATGTTGCCGTGGCCCTGGGACTCGAAGTTCTTGAAGGTCTGGCCGCCGATGGAGTACGAACTCGGGCACGGGTAGCGGCCGTTGAACTCGTAGCCCGCGTTCACCGCGGCGGTCGTCGGGATGACCTTGAAGATGGAGCCGGGGGCGGCCTGGCCCTGGATGGCGCGGTTCAGGAGCGGGTAGTTGGACTTCTTGCCGGTGAGCTTGGCGTAGTCCTTGCCGGAGATGCCGCCGACCCAGGCGTTCGGGTCGTACGTCGGGTTGGAGGCCATGGCGACGATGCGCCCGGTCCTGTTCTCCATGACGACGACGGCGCCCGCGTCGGCCTTGTAGTTCTCGCCGGTGTTCTTGTCGAACTCGTCGCGCGCCTTCTTCATGGCGTTGTTCAGCCAGTACTCGGACACCGCCTGGACGCGGGCGTCGATGCTGGTGACGACGTTGGAGCCGGGTTCAGCCTTGTCGGAGTCGGCCTTCCCTATCACCCGGCCGAGGTTGTCGACCTCGTAGCGGGTGACGCCCGCCTTGCCGCGCAGCTGCTTGTCGTACGTCCGCTCCAGGCCGGAGCGGCCCACCTGGTCGGAGCGCAGGAACGGCGAGTCGGTGTCCTTGGCCTTGTTGATCTCGTCGTCCGTGACGGGCGAGAGATAGCCGAGGACCTGCGCGGTGTTGGCCTTGCCGGGCGCGGGGTAGCGGCGCACGGCGGTGGGTTCGGCGGTGATGCCGGGGAAGTCCTCGGAGCGCTCGCGGATCTGCAGGGCCTGCTTGGGCGTGGCCTCGTCGGTGATCGGGATGGGCTGGTAGGGCGAGCCGTTCCAGCAGGGCTGGGGGGTCTTGGAGTCGCAGAGCCGGACCTTGTCGGAGACGTCCTTGGGGCTCATGCCGAGGACGTCGGCGAGCTTGGCGAGGACCGCCTTGCCGTCGTCGTCCATCTTCATCAGCTCGGTGCGGGACGCGGAGACGACGAGGCGGGTCTGGTTGTCGGCGATGGGGACGCCGCGGGCGTCGAGGATCTCGCCGCGCACGGCGGGCTGGACGACCTGCTGGACGTGATTGCCGGAGGCCTCCTCGGCGTACTCGGCGCCGTTGCGCACCTGGAGGTACCACAGGCGGCCGCCGAGAGTGAGGAGCAGCGACACGACAAGGATCTGGATGATGACGAGGCGGATCTGGACGCGCGGGGTGCGCCCGGTCTCCGGAATATTGGTCACTGGTTCGCCCCTCCCCTGGGGTACGCCGAGGACCGCGCCGCTTCGTACGCTGCGTACGTGGACTGCCGTGCGCTCACAGGCGCTTGACCCCCTTGATGCGTCCGGCGCGGGCCGCGCGGACCTTGGCCGCCTTCGTGCGCAGGCCCGCGCCGCGCTGGTTGCCGATGCTCAGGCCGGTGCCGGAGGACAGCCAGCCGGAGGAGACATCGGCGGCCTTGGTGCCCGCGGGGCTCTCGCCCAGCGGGTCGTTCTCGGCGCGGCGGGCGAGCGCGATGATCAGCGGGATCGTGAACGGCGCGAGCAGCAGGTCGTAGAGCGCGGCCGTGAAGAGCAGGCTGCCGAGGCCGACGTGGCGGGCCGCGTCGTCGCCGACGAGGGTGCCCACGCCCGCGTACAGGAGCGTGGAGCCGATGGCCGCGCCGACCACGACGACCAGCGGGCCGCTCGCGGACCTGAGGCGGCCGGTCTCCGGCTTGGCGAGGCCCGCGAGGTAGCCGATGACGCACAGGACCAGGGCGTAGCGCCCGGCGGCGTGGTCGGCGGGCGGCGCGAGGTCGGTGAGCAGGCCCGCGCCGAAGCCGATCAGGGCGCCGCCGACGTGGCCGTAGACGAAGGCGAGGCCGAGGACGGTGAGCAGCACCAGGTCGGGGACGGCGCCGGGCAGTTGGAGCCGGGCGAGGACGCTGACCTGGATGACGAGGGCGACGACGACGAGGGGGACGGCGAGCAGGATCCGGTTGAAGCGCATGGGTGTCAGTGCTCCTACTGCTCGTTCTGCTCGTTGACGGTGCCGTCGGCCGGGGGCTGCCCGGACGGCGTCGCCGTGACCGTCACCGTCGGGGCCGGCTTGGGCTTCTCGGGCTTGGGCGGCAGGACCGTGTCCCGCGGGTCCTTGCGGGGGGCCTCGACGACCACGCCGACGACGTCGAGCTTGGTGAAGCCGACGTACGGCCGGACGTAGACGTTGCGGGTGAGGTCGCCGCCGGAGGGGTCGACGCGGACGACCTCGCCGACGGGCACGCCGGGCACGAACGGCTTGTCGGACTGCGAGCCGAAGGTGACCATGCGGTCGCCCTTCTTGACCTTCGCCTTGCCGTTGAGCATCTGGACGCGCAGCGGGCGGTCGCCCTGGCCGGACGCGAAGCCGAGCTCGTCGGTCTTCTCCATGCGGGTGCCGACGGTGAAGTCCGGGTCGTTGGCGAGCAGGACCGTCGCGGTGGACGGGCCGACGGTGGTGACGCGGCCGACCAGGCCGTCGCCGTTGAGCACCGTCATGTCGCGCTTGATGCCGTCGTTCGCGCCCGCGTCGATGGTGACCGTCCAGGAGAAGCCCTGGGCCGCTCCTATGCCGATGACCTCGGCGCCCTTGATGCCGTACTGGCCGGAGCCGGCCTTCTTCAGGAGCGCGTCGAGCTGCTTGACGCGGCTGCGGTTGCGGTCGTCGCTGCCGAGCTTGGCCTTCAGGGCGGCGTTCTGCCGCTCGAGGTCGGCGATGCGGTCGTGGCGGTCGCCGGAGTCGCGCACCGCGCCGATGGCGTTGCCGATCGGATCCACGGCGGACGCCATGCCGTCCTCGACCGGGCCGAAGACCGTGGCGGCGGCCTGTCGGGCACCGTCGACCGGTGAGTCCTCGCCGCCTCGGATGTCCACCGTGATCAGTGCGAACGCGATGGCGATCAGCAGCACCAGGAGCAGCCGGCTCTCTCGTGTGTCCCTCACGTGCGGCGGCCGTGCCTTCCTCAAGTCGGAAATCTACGGAATCGGACTCCACGGTGTCCGCAGTGTCTGCGCGATCCGCGGAATCCCGATGCCTTGCCCAATTTTTAAGTCTTGCCTATATACCACGTGGGTTTGCCACCCGGTGTCCGCGTCCGTCCCCCGGGAAACACAGCAGCGATCCGCCGTACGAAGTGGCAGGCACTCGTACGGCGGATCATGTCACGTCAGGTCATCTGCGGGGCTGGGCGTCCAGGACCTGCTGGAGCGCCTCGAACTCCTCGACGCACTTTCCGGAGCCGAGCGCGACGCTGTCCAGCGGGTCCTCGGCGATGTGGATCGGCATGCCCGTCTCGCGGCGCAGGCGCTCGTCGAGGCCGCGCAGGAGCGCGCCGCCGCCGGTCAGGACGATGCCGCGGTCCATGACGTCGCCGGACAGCTCGGGCGGGCACTTGTCGAGGGTCGTCTTGACCGCGTCGACGATCGCGTTGACCGGCTCCTCGATGGCCTTGCGGACCTCGGCCGCGGAGATCACGACGGTCTTCGGCAGGCCGGAGACCAGGTCGCGGCCGCGGATCTCGGTGTGCTCGTCGGCGTCCAGGTCGTACGCGGAGCCGATGGTGATCTTGATCTGTTCGGCCGTGCGCTCGCCGAGGAGGAGGGAGTACTCCTTCTTGATGTGCTGGATGATCGCGTTGTCCAGCTCGTCGCCCGCGACGCGGATGGACTGTGCCGTGACGATTCCGCCGAGCGAGATGACGGCGACCTCGGTGGTGCCGCCGCCGATGTCCACCACCATGTTGCCGGTGGCCTCGTGGACCGGCAGGCCGGAGCCGATGGCCGCGGCCATGGGCTCCTCGATGATGTGCACCTGGCGGGCGCCGGCCTGCGACGAGGCCTCGATGACCGCGCGGCGCTCGACGCCCGTGATGCCCGACGGCACACAGACGACCACGCGCGGGCGGGCCAGATAGCGGCGCTTGTGGATCTTCAGGATGAAGTAGCGGAGCATCCGCTCGGTGATCTCGAAGTCGGCGATGACACCGTCCTTCAGCGGGCGCACGGCCACGATGTTGCCCGGCGTGCGTCCGATCATCTTCTTGGCTTCGGCGCCGACCGCGAGGATCCCGCCGGTGTTGGTGTTGATCGCGACGACGGACGGCTCGTTGAGTACGATCCCCCGACCCCTGACGTACACCAGCGTGTTGGCGGTCCCGAGGTCGACAGCCATGTCACGGCCGATGAACGACATGTTGTTCCCCATGAGGATGCGTCTGGCCTTCCCTAGTGGAGCGTGTGATGGCTTGTTAGGTAGGCGAGGTGGGTGCTGTGTGGCGTGGAGGCTTCCATCGTAGTCTCGCCCGCACGGACACGGCGCGAGGGTCTGCGCCATTGTCAGCAGATGATGAGCCGCCCCGCTCTTGGAGACGTGCCATCCGAGGCACGGGTTCCCCCAATCGGGGCGCATATGCCAAAAGACGGCCGAATTTCTTCGGCCGTCCCTGGTCGCGTCCCTGGTCAGACGCGTGCGGTGCGGAGCCGCTGCCGGCTCGCCGCTGACTCGCTCTTGACCCGCTGTCAGACGAGGCCCGGGAAGAAGATCTTCAGCTCGCGCTCGGCGGACTCGGCGGAGTCGGAGGCGTGGATCAGGTTCTCGCGGACGATCACGCCGTAGTCGCCGCGGATGGAGCCGGGGGCGGCGGCGATCGGGTCGGTCGGGCCCGCGAGCTGCCGCACGCCCTCGATGACGCGCTCGCCCTCGACGACGAGGGCCACGACGGGGCCGGAGGACATGAACGCGACCAGGGGCTCGTAGAAGGGCTTGCCCTTGTGCTCGCCGTAGTGCTGCTCAAGGGTCGCCTGGTCGAGCGTGCGCAGCTCGAGGGCGGAGATCGTCCAGCCCGCCTTGCGCTCGATGCGGCCGATGACCTCGCCGATCAGCCCGCGGCGGACCGTGTCGGGCTTGAGAAGGACGAGAGTGCGCTCGCTCATGGTGTGCGGCTCCAAGCGGTGTTTTTACGATCACATGGGATTGGCCCGCACGATACCGCTGCCGCTACGGAGTGTGGTCATCGGGTTTCCTCTCCCACCCGCCCGCCCGTTTCCACCCTCACGCGAGGTGGACGCCCCCTGCGGGGGTACCTCGCCGCTGGCGGCTGCGGGTCCGTGGGTCCTTCCTCTCCCACCCGCCCACCCGTTTCCACCCTCACGCGAGGTGGACGCCCCCAGCGGGGGCCGATCGCCGTCGGCGACAGCGGGTGGGTGGGTGGCGATGCCCATCCGGCGCCTGAGGCGAGCGCGGCAGGGTGGGCATTGAGCCCGTCCGGCGATTGAGGACAAGCGCGCCAGCGCGGATATCGAGCCCGTCCGGCGATTGAGGACGAGCGCGCCAGCGCGATCGGGGGCGGGCCAGGGGCGCGGTCAGCCCCCGGAGGCCTCGCCCTGTTCAGCCAGCGCAGCGAACCTCGCCTTGGCCTCGTCGATCTTCCGGCCGAAGTGGACGGACGCCCACCACAGGGCGGCGAACATCACCCCCATGAAGAACATCATCGGCACGATCACGCCGCTGGCGATCAGGGCGATCTGCAGGGCCCAGCCGAGCTGGACCTGAGGCGAGCGCGGCAGGGTGGGCATTGAGCCCGTCCGGCGATTGAGGACAAGCGCGCCAGCGCGGATATCGAGCCCGTCCGGCGATTGAGGACGAGCGCGCCAGCGCGATCGGGGGCGGGCCAGGGGCGCGGTCAGCCCCCGGAGGCCTCGCCCTGTTCAGCCAGCGCAGCGAACCTCGCCTTGGCCTCGTCGATCTTCCGGCCGAAGTGGACGGACGCCCACCACAGGGCGGCGAACATCACCCCCATGAAGAACATCATCGGCACGATCACGCCGCTGGCGATCAGGGCGATCTGCAGGGCCCAGCCGAGCTGGACGCCGCCCGGCCGGGTGACCATGCCGCACAGCAGGACGGACAGCGCCATGGCGACCCCGCACACCGTCCAGACCGTGCCCATCTCCAGGTCCGGGTCCTTCATGGCGACCAGACCGGCGAAGCCGATGACGAAGAACTCGCCGATCAGGGTCGAGGAACAGAGCGTACGCACGGTGGTCAGCCCCTCCCCAGGAGCAGTCGGGCCTCGCCCACGGTGATGACGGAGCCGGTGACGAGGACACCGCCGCCCGCGTACTCGCCCTCCTCCTCGGCGAGGGTGATCGCGGCCTCCAGGGCGTCGTCGAGGCGGGGCTCGACCTGCACGCGGTCGTCGCCGAAGACCTCGACGGCGATGCCCGCGAGCGTGTCCGCGTCCAGGGCGCGGTGGCTGGTGTTCTGCGTGATGACGACCTCGGCGAAGATCGGCTCGAAGGCCTCGAACATCTCGCGCGCGTTCTTCCCGTCGCTGACGGCGACCACGCCGATCAGGCGGCTGAAGTCGAAGACCTCGCTGATCGCCGCGGCGGCGGCGCGGGCGCCCGCGGGGTTGTGCGCGGCGTCCAGGACGACGGTCGGCGAGCGGCGGACGACTTCGAGGCGGCCGGGGGACGCGACCGAGGCGAAGGCCTTGCGGACCGTGTCGATGTCCAGGGGCTCCACGCGCTGGGCGCCGACGCCGAAGAACGCCTCCACCGCGGCGAGCGCCACCGCGGCGTTGTGCGCCTGGTGGGCGCCGTGCAGCGGCAGGAACACCTCTTCGTAGGCCCCGCCGAGCCCGCGGAGCGTGAGCAGCTGCCCGCCGACCGCGACCTGCCGCGCCTCGACCCCGAACTCCAGGCCCTCGCGCGCGACCGTGGCGTCGACCTCCACGGCCTTCTTCAGGAGCACCTGCGCGGCGTCCACCGGCTGCTGGGCGAGGATGACCGTCGCGTCCTGCTTGATGATGCCGGACTTCTCGGCGGCGATCTCGGCGGGCGTGGTGCCGAGGCGGTCGGTGTGGTCCAGGTCTATGGGCGTGACGACGGCGACCGCGCCGTCGATCACGTTCGTCGCGTCCCAGGTGCCGCCCATGCCGACCTCGACGACGGCCACGTCGACGGGGGCGTCCGCGAAGGCGGCGTACGCCATGCCGGTGAGCACCTCGAAGAAGGAGAGCCGGATCTCCTCCTTGGCGTCGACCATCTCCACGTACGGCTTGATGTCCTGGTACGCCTCCACGAAGCGCTCCGGGGCCATCGGGGCGCCGTCCAGGGAGATGCGCTCGGTGATGGACTGGACGTGCGGCGACGTGTACCGCCCCGTACGCAGGTCGAAGGCGCCGAGGAGGGCCTCGATCATGCGGGCCGTGGACGTCTTGCCGTTCGTCCCCGTGATGTGGATCGACGGGTACGCCCGCTGGGGGTCGCCCAGGACGTCCATGAGCGCCTTGATGCGCTGGACGGACGGGTCCAGCTTGGTCTCGCCCCAGCGGTCCGCGAGCTCCGCCTCGACCTCGCGCAGCGCCCTGTCCACCTCGGGGTCGGCCGGGCGCGCCGGGATGTCGGCGTCGGGCGGGCCGGCCTGGGTGCGCAGGGTGCGGCTGCCGGCCTCGATGACTGCGAGGTCGGGGGATGGGGCCTCCCCTGCTCGAGCGGAGTCGAGAGCTTGGGGAAGGTCGGTTTCGGCCGCGACGAGCTCGTCGAACTCGTCGAACCGGTCGAGTCCGTCGGCGGGTCCGGTCTCGTCGTCCCGCTGGCTGTCGTTCGGAGGGAGGTCACTCACGTACGCCAGTCTACGGAGCCCCTCTGACAACGCCGCCGACGCCCGTGCGGGCGGGTCTCGCGGCTTCGGGACTTTCGTCCCGTCCGATTCGGGACTTTGGTCCCTCCGCTCCCGGGATACGCCCGGCAAACTTGGCGATCATGGACATAGGCATCGACCTCGGCACGGCCAACACCCTTCTGTACGTACGCGGTCAGGGCATCGTGCTCAATGAGCCGTCCGTGGTCGCCGTCAAGGACGGTGCGCGCGCGGCGCTCGCCGTCGGCACGGAGGCCAAGGAGACCATCGGCCGCACCCCCGGCTCCATCACGGCGATCCGCCCCCTCAAGGACGGTGTGATCAGTGACTACGAAGCGGCCGAGGAGATGATCCGGCACTTCGTACGCAAGGCGGTCTCCGGCCGCAGGCCCCGTACGCGCATGGTGGTGTGCGTCCCCAGTGGCGTCACGCAGGTCGAGCGGCGCGCCATCGTGCACGCCGCGCAGCGGGCCGGGGCGCGGGCCGTGCATCTGGTGGAGGAGCCGATGGCGGCGGCGATCGGTGCGGGGCTCCCCGTGGCGGAGCCGCGCGGCTCCATGGTCGTCGACATCGGCGGCGGCACCACGGAGGTCGCGGTGATCTCCCTGGGCGGCATCGTCACCGCCCAGTCCCTGCGGGTGGGCGGCGACCGCCTCGACACGGCGATCACCGACTACGTACGCAAGGAGCACGGGCTGCTCATCGGCGAGCGCACCGCCGAGGACATCAAGGTCGCGATCGGGTCGGCGTGGCCGGTGCCGGGCGAGGACGCCTTCGAGATGCGGACGTTCGCGGTGCGGGGCCGGGAGAAGGTCGGCGGCCTTCCCAAGACCGTGGACCTGACGGCGCGCGAGGTGCGGGGCGCTCTCGACGAGCCCGTCGAGGCCATCATCGCCGCCGTGAAGGTCACGCTGGAGGAGTGCCCGCCGGAGCTGTCCGGCGACGTCATGGAGCACGGCATCGTGCTCACCGGGGGCGGTGCGCTGCTTCCGGGCCTGGACCTGCGCCTCGCGTCCGCGACCGGCATCCCTGTCTTCGTGGCCGACGATCCGCTGGACAGCGTGGCCATGGGGTGCGGGAAGTGTGTGGAGGACTTCGATGGACTGCAGCGGGTGATGAGCGCGGCCTAGCCCTGGCGTGGGCGCCTTGCGCAGTCATCGGGTGGGCGCCCCCCGGCTCCGGTGTTCGGATGGGGCTTCGCCCCTTTCCCCCTTTTTCGCCGCTTCGCGGCTCGTCCTCAAACGCCGGACGGGCTGTCCGTCGTGGGGAGGGTCGCTTTGACCTCGTACGTGTGGTGGTGGGGGCCCGCGGTCAGGGTGCCGCCGAGGACTCGTACTCGCTCCGCCATTCCTGCGGTGCCGGTGCCGGTGGATATCGCCAGCGGTGCGGGGCCCCTCGGCAGCAGGTTGCGCACCCGCACCCGCAGGCATCCCCCGGACACCCGGACCTCGACGTCCACGGGCTCCCCCGGGGCGTGCTTGGCCGCGTTGGTGAGGCACTCCTGGACCACCCGGTGCACCGCGGCCTGGCGCAGCGGTGAGAGGCGGTGGGCGGCGGCGTCGACGTGGAGGCGGACGGGGCTCCCGGCGCGGCGGGAGCGGTCGGCGAGGTCGGGGAGCGCGCCGAGCCCCGGCGTGGGCGCACCGACGACGCCGTCGGGGCCGCGCTGCACGATGATCTCGTTGAGCATGCGGTGCGCGGACCGCGCGGTCTCGGACAGCTCGTCGAACCCGTCTGCGTAGGCGCTGCCCGCCGCGCGCCGCGCGAGGACCTGGGAGCGCACGCTGAGCAGCGTGAGCTCGCGGCCGACGAAGTCGTGCACGTCACGCGCGATGCGGGACCGCTCGCGCTGCACCGCGTGCAGCACGTCGGTCTCGGCCCGCTGGGCCTGCAGCGCGCGGACGAGGTCCTGCCGGTTGGCGGCGACGCCGACCCCCGCGGCGAGCGCGCCGATGGGCACGACGAGGCTGAGGAACTCGCTGAGCGTGTCACCGCGGTGCACCGGCCAGCCGGGCAGGCTGAACATGACGTACGCGAAGGAGACGTAGCCGACGACGCCCGCCGCCCCGGCGAGCCGCCCCCGGTAGCGGGCCAGCGAGTACAGGGCGAACTGCGCGAGGGTCAGCTCGTGCAGCCAGCCGAGGAGCACGAGCGCGACCAGGTACGGCACCCAGGGCGCCGCGCGCCGCAGCAGCAGCGTCGCCGCGCCCGCCGTGAGGACGAGCGTGGCCATGAGGCCGCTCAGCGAGTTGTCCGCCGCGGCGAGGCCCGGCACGTCGAGGGCCATCAGGGCAAGGCAGGCGAGCGCGGTGAGCAGGTCGAGGGCGCGCGGTGCGCGGGCGGCACGCCGGGCGAGGCGACGGCCCGCGGCCACCGCCTGACTGAGCGCCTTGGCGGCGGGCCTGTCGTGCATAGCCCTCCCATCATCGCGGGGGCTTTTGCCCTGACACAGCAGACTTTCGACCTGAATCCGACCCCCGCCGTGTGAGCTGCGCCACTCCCCCATCGCATGCCTACGCCATCAGGTACGTACGCCCGGCACAACGGGTGTACCTCCGGCGCGGCTGCCCCGCCCCCGCGCGGCCCGGCGTTCCAATCGGACCATGTGGTACGCCCAGAATCCGGGTCGCAGGACCCGTCAGCTCGCCGGTGACGCCGCCGCCCTGCTGTGGACCGCGCTGTGGACCGCCGCCGCGATCGTCGCCTACCGGCTTGCCGTGCTCCTCACCCGCCCGGGCACCGACTCGGGTGTCGCCTCGTCCGGGTCGCCCGCCGCGCGCCTGCCCGTGGTGGGCGACGACGTCGGCGCCGCGCTGCGCTCGGTGGCGGGCGTCGTCGACGCCGTCGACCCGCTGACCCTGCGCGCGGGGCTCGCCATCAGCGCGGCCGGACTGTTCCTGGTGCCGGTCGTCATGGTCCTCACGCTCTGGCTGCCGCGCCGCGTCCGCTGGGTGCGGCAGGCGGCCGCGGCACGGGAGCTCGCGGAGTCCGCCAACGGCCGCGAACTCCTCGCCCTGCGCTCGCTCCTGCGCCCCCTCGACGAGGTCGCCGCCACCGCCGCCGACCTGCCGGGGGCCGCCCCCGGCAGCCTCGGCAACCTCGCCGAGGGCTGGCGCCACGCCGACCCCCGCACCCTCGACGCCCTCGCCGACGCCGAGCTGGAACGGCTCGGCCTCGCGCCGGCCCCCGCCATGGGGCCCTTCGGCGGTTTCGTCACCGAGCCCGCGGGCTAGGGCCGGCACATGGCGGTCCAGCCACGGGGCCTGCACGCCCCCTTCTCCGCGGCCGTCCTGCGGGCGATCCCGCAGGGCGCGCTGCTCGTCGGGGACGACGGCCGGGTGATCGCGGCCAACCAGCCGTTCGTGGACATCTGCGGCCTGCACGACGTCGACACGGCGACGGGCGCGCCCGCCGACCCGATCGCGGACGCCGTGGCGCGCCTGCTCCCGGACAGCGAGCGCGGCTCGGTGCGCACGCTGCGCGGCCAGTTCGTCCGCACCGCGGAGATCCGGCTGCGGGACGGGCGTACGCTGCGCCGCAGCCGCCAGCCGATCGACGCGGGCGACCACCGGCTCGGCGTCCTGTGGCTCGTCGAGGACGTCACGGAGCAGCACCGGTACGCGGCCGAGCTGCACCGGCACATCGAAACCCTCGGCGAACTGGCCCGCGAGCGCGCCGAGTTCGCCGCCCGCACCTCGCACGAGCTGCGCACCCCGCTGTCCACCGTCCTCACCTTCTGCGAGCTGCTCGCCGACCCGGCCTCCGGGGCCCTGAACGAGGCACAGCGCGAGTACGTCGACACGATCCGGCGCGGGGCGCAGCGCATGCAGGACATGGCGGACGGGCTCCTGCACCGGTACGCGGAGGCGGCGAGCGGCGCCCCGCCGTCCTTCGCGCCCCTCGACCCGGGCCCCCTGGTGACGCGCCTGGTGCAGGAGGCGACCCCGCGGGCCACCGCCGCCGGCGTCTTCGTGTGCCTGGACCTGCCCGGCGGCGTCCGGGCCCCGCTGGTCGCCGACACCGTCCGCCTCGAACAGGCCCTCGCCGCGCTGCTCGACAACGCCGTGAAGTTCACGCCCGCGGGCGGCACCGTCACCGTCACGGCCCGGCCGCACGACGACGGGGCCACGGCGCCGCCGCGGGCCGGCTGGCTGATCACCGTGCACGACGACGGCATCGGCATCCCCAAGGAGTTCCAGGAGGAGGTCTTCACCGAGTTCGTGCGCGCCCCCAACGCCCGCCGCGGCCCCTACCCGGGCACCGGGCTCGGCCTCAGCGTCGTACGGGACGCCGTGCGGCTGCACGCCGGGACCGTCACCGTGCACAGCGGCGACGGCCACGGCACCGCCGTCGAGGTGTGGCTGCCGCTCGACGGCCCGCCCGGCAGCGGGGCGGCATGACCTGCCTGCTGCTCGTCGAGGACGACGCCGACCTGGGGCTCGCCCTGCGGGTGCTGTTCACGCGGGCCGGGTACGAGGTGGTGGTCGCCGACGACGGGCAGGACGCCCTGCGGCAGCTCTTCGCGCGGCGGCCCGCCCTGATGGTCCTCGACCTGGTCCTGCCGGGCCTCGACGGCTGGGACGTCCTCGACCGCACCCGTGACCTCACCGACCTGCCGGTCCTCATCCTGTCCGGCCGCACCAGCCCCGCCGAGCGCGTCCGCGGTCTGCGCTCCGGCGCCGACGACTACCTCTGCAAGCCCTTCGACCACGTGGAGCTCCTCGCCCGCGTCGAGGCGCTGCTGCGGCGCAGCAACCCCGGGCAGTGGCGGGGTGACTACGTGGAGGCGGGCCTCCGGCTCGTGCCCGAGCGGCGGTCGGCGGTCTGGCAGGGCCACGAGACGCGGCTCAGCGCCATCGAGTACCGGCTCCTCGAGGTCCTCGTACGCAACCGGGGGCGGGTCGTCACCACCGAGCAGTTGCTGAACCTGGTCTGGGACGATCCCGGTGGGACCGGGCGGGAGCGGGTGAAGTTCGCCGTACTCCGCCTGCGCCGCAAGCTCGCCGTGGGCGAGGAGGACGACCCGGTGGAGTCGGTACGGGGCCTCGGGTACCGCTACCGGGGGGAGGACCCTGCCGGGGGCCTCCCCAATCCCGCCCCTTCCCGAAACTAGGGGCTCCGCCCC
>NZ_JBHYJH010000155.1:0-21556 GCF_042740445.1 Streptomyces sp. NPDC059003
GGGGCGGAGCCCCCTGGATTTGGGTAAAGGGGCGGGTCTGGGGCGCCCCGCGAGGGCTACCGCACCAGCGCCCCCAACCCCACCCCCTCCCCCAGCGCAGCGAGCCCCGCGTCGCCGGGATGGAGGTGATCCCCACTGTCGTACAGGGGCAACAACCGCGACGGCCGCCCGGGATCCCGGGCCACGGCGTCGAAGTCGAGCACCGCGTCAAAGTCCCCACTGCCCCGCACATAGGCGTTCACGGCCCCCCGCTCCGCGTCGACCGCGGCCGTACACCGCGCATCCCCCTCACACGGCAACACCGTCACCCCGACCACCCGCAGCCCCCGCGCCCGCGCCCGCGCCGCGATCTCCCGCAGCCCGCCGATGACGGCGTCCGCGGACGCGCCCCACCGCACGTCGTTGACGCCTTCGAAGACGACGACGGTCCGCGCGGACGTCTGCGCGAACACGTCCCGGTCGAGCCGGTGCAGCGCGCTGACACCCCCGGTGTCGGGGGAGACGCCGTCGCCGGGATACCGGTCGGCGAGCACGCGGTTCGCGGAGATGCCCTGGTTGAGGACGCCGTAGCGCGGCACGTCGGACTGGGCGAGCAGACGCCGGGCGAGCACGTCGGGCCAGCGCCGGTTGGTGTCGGGCGTGGAGCCGACGCCGTCGGTGATGGAGTCGCCGAGCAGCACCACGGACCCGGGCCCGCCCGCGACGTCCACGCCGGTCAACAGCGGCCAGACCCGCAGCGTCGAGGTGTACGCCGTCCCGGCACCGTCCGCCGCGTGGTCGCCGGGCTCGCTGACGTACGAGGTCTGGAGGGCCTGGCTGTGCACGGGCGCCGCGGCCACGGTCCCCGGCAGATGGAAGCTCACGAGCAGATCCGTGTCCGCGGGCACCGCGAACCGCACCGGATCGCTGACCGCCTGCGCGCCCGCCGGCAGCTCCGCACCCGCCGCCCCGCCGAACGTGAGCGGCACCGGCTTGCCCCGGGCCCCCGCCCCCGCGCCCCGCACGGCGACCGTGGCACGGCCGATCCGCACGGGAGCGCCCGCGAAGGTGTTGTCGAGCCGGATCCGCACCCGCGGCCCGCCCGCGCTGGTGTGCACGACGAGCCGCACGGTCCGGTCCGTCCAGGGGCCCACACGCGTGTACCCGGCGGCCGACGCCGACCAGGTGCCGGTCCACCCCGTGGTCGCGCTCCGCACGGACAGGGCGAAGACGTGCAGGTCGGGGCCCGCGGAGTCCCGGGGCAGGGTCACCGAGGCCACCGCACGCCCGCGGGCGATCGGCACCGTCACCACGTAGAGGCGGGCCTTCTCGGCGAGTTGGCCGCCGGGCGTGTTGAGGTGGGGCAGGGCCACGGACTTCGTGGCGAGGGGGCCGGTGCGCCAGTCGGGCGCCGTGAGCCGGTACGTGCTGCGCGAGCCGTCGTCGTACCGGACGGTCCCGGTGCCGGTCGCCGCGCCGCCCGTCCCGGCGACGAGGAACGCGAGCGCGTCGCCGCGCCCGCGCACCCGTACCGCCTGGCCGTCGGCCCGCACGTTGTCCGGCCTGCCCGCCCGCGTGTCCGGCCACGTCACGGACGCGCCGTCAACGCGCAGGGCCCGCCCGGGAGTCCACCCGGCGGCGGCCAGGTCCCGCGCGGACAGCGAGCGGCCCGCACCGTCGAAGTCCGCGTCGGCGGGGCGCGCGTCGTCGCTGACGGCCTTGTTGTCGAAGAGCCGCTCCAGGGGGAGCGGCCCGGGTCTGTGCGGCGTTGCCCCGGCCGCGCCCACCGGGGCGAGGCCCGTGAGCAGGGTGAGGACGGCGGCGGCTCCCCAGATGCGTCGGCGCACGGCGGATCCCTTCCAGGACGCGGGCACAGCGGACCCCGCCTTTATCTCCCACCCGCCCGTCCTTTACCACCACCGTGCGCCCATCGGTCACGGCCTCCCCGGCGCCCGAACTCGCGGGCCGCAGTGCCAGGATGGGGACATGGATCTCTACGATGAGCGCCTGAGCGTCCCGTTCGCGTGGTGGATGCGCGTGGTGCTCGGGGGGTGTCTCTTCGGCGGTCTGCTGCTGCCGTTCGGGCCCGTGGCCGCCGGCGCCGGACTGCTGCTCGTCGTCGCCGTCCTCGGCCCGCTGGTGCACCGGTACGGCTCGGCGCGCATCGTGGTGACGCCGGGCACGCTCGTCGCGGGGGACCGCAGGATCCCGCTCGACGAGCTCGGCACGACCGAGATCCTGGACGCGGGCGAGGCCTTCGAGTGGCGCACGTACAAGGCGAACGCGTACGCGCACCTGCTGCTGCGCAGCTATGTGCCGACCGCGCTGCGCGTGGAGCTCAGGGGACCGCACCACAAGGCCCCGTACCTGTACCTGTCCACGCGCCGCCCGATGAACCTGGCCACCATCCTCGCCTTCACCCGCCGCTGACCCCGGGCGGGCGCGGCACCGGATCCTCTTGATTTACCTGATTCACGTGATTCACCTGATTCCGTGATCAACTGCCGCAAGATACATTCACTGGAACGCGGATCCGCCGTCCGATCACTCGGGCAACCCCACGGAGAGGCCGGTCATGCACATTCCGTTCCTGGACAAATGGCGCAAGCGGCACGCGGACGAACCGGGTCTCAAGCTGGCGGCGGTCTTCGAGGCGGATCCGGAGGGCGTGGCGGAGCTGCTGTCCGAGTGCGAGCTGCTGCGCGCGCAGGCGCAGAGCGCGGGCCTGGAGCTCGACGACTCGCCGGACTCCCTGACGGCGCTCGACCAGCTGTTCCCGCGCTGGCGCGACGACCCGGAGACGCTGCCCTGGCTCGGCAACGACGCGGGCCTGTACCTCGGCACGGTCATCGTCCGCACGGTCCCGGGCGCCGTGTGGCAGGTCCTGCCCGGCGGCACGCCCGTGGTGCGGCTTGCGTCGGGCCGGGAGCTCCAGGTGGTCGCGGCGGGGCTCGACTGGGCGGTGCAGGGCGCCCCGGAGCTGTCCCAGGTGTACGCGGAGGCGTCCGAGACGTAGCCGAGACCTGACCGCGGCCCGGCCGGGACGTGGCCGCGGCGTGACCAGTCGGTGACGTGTCGTCTCAAATACGGTTAATGCCCATAAGTGCGTGTCGTCCCATAAGTCCCGTTTTGCCGTGGATAGTTTGCGCTGACCGACACAGCTGAGAGTGGGCAGGTCTGGGCATGGCCGTCGATCCGTTGATCGAGCTGCGTGACGTGAACAAGTACTACGGCGAGTTGCATGTCCTCCAGGACATCGACCTCACCGTCGGCAAGGGGGAGGTGGTCGTGGTCATCGGCCCGTCGGGGTCGGGAAAATCAACGCTCTGCCGGACGATCAACCGGCTCGAGACCATCCAGTCCGGTGAGATCCGCCTCGACGGGCAGCCGCTGCCGGAGGAGGGCAAGGCCCTCGCGCGGCTCCGCGCCGAAGTGGGCATGGTGTTCCAGTCGTTCAACCTCTTCGCGCACAAGACCGTCCTGCAGAACGTCTCCCTGGCCCAGGTGAAGGTCAGGGGCCGCAAGAAGGACGAGGCGGACCGGCGCTCGGGCGAACTCCTGGAGCGGGTCGGGCTCGCCTCGCAGGCGGAGAAGTACCCCGCGCAGCTCTCCGGCGGCCAGCAGCAGCGCGTGGCCATCGCCCGCGCGCTCGCCATGGACCCGAAGGTCATGCTCTTCGACGAGCCGACGTCGGCGCTCGACCCCGAGATGATCAACGAGGTCCTCGAAGTCATGCAGCAGCTCGCCCGCGACGGCATGACCATGGTCGTCGTCACCCACGAGATGGGCTTCGCCCGCTCGGCCGCCAACCGCGTCGTCTTCATGGCCGACGGCCGCGTCGTCGAGGACCGCGCCCCCGAGGACTTCTTCACCCACCCGGAGAGCGACCGCGCGAAGGACTTCCTCTCCAAGATCCTCAAGCACTGACGGGGGGCTGAGCATGTTCCGTACGCCATGCAGGACACGTACGACACCCAGGACACGTACGACGCGTCTGGTCGCCGCGCTCGCCCTCGCCGCCCTCGCCGCGGCCGCCTGCGGCAAGGAGGGCAGCCCGCCGGTGAAGGGCCCGAAGGCGGGACAGCTGCCCACGTACCAGGTGGCGGCCGACTTCCGCCTCCCCGCGTCCGGCACCTGGCGCAAGGCCGAGAACCGCGGCCGGTTCGTCGTCGGCGCCAAGGAGGACCAGCCCTACCTCGGCGAGAAGGACCCCGCGACCGGCCGGTACTCCGGCTTCGACATCGAGATCGCCAAGATGGTCTCGGCCTCGCTCGGCCTCGACCCGGGGAAGATCTCCTTTCGGACCATCGCCTCCGCCAACCGCGAAACCGCCCTCCAGAACGGCCAGATCGACTACTACGTCGGCACCTACACCATCAACGACAACCGCAAGAAGCTCGTCGGCTTCGGCGGCCCCTACTACATGGCGGGCCAGAGCCTGCTCGTGCGCCACGACGAGGACGACATCGAGGGACCGCAGGACCTCGACGGCAAGCGCGTCTGCTCCGCCGCGGGATCCACGCCCTACCAGCGCATCAAGCAGGACTATCCGAAGGCCACGCTCGTCGCGTACGACACCTACTCCGTCTGCGTCGACAACCTGCTGACCTATCAGGTCGACGCCGTCACCACCGACGACGCGATCCTCATCGGCTACGCCGCGAAGGTGCCCGACGAGCTCAAGGTGGTCGGCAAGCCCTTCTCCAAGGAGCCGTACGGCATCGGCGTCCCCAAGGGCGACAGCGCGCTGCGGTTCGCCATCGACGACGCCCTCGCCGCACGCGAGAAGAACGGCGACTGGAAGAAGGCGTACGACGCGACGCTCGGCCTCTCCGGCGTCCCCGCGCCGAAACCGCCCGCCATCGACCGCTACCCGGCGAGCTGAGGAGGCGTCGTGGACGTACTGACGGACAACTTCTCCACCTTCGGCGAGGGCTTCCTCGGCACGGTCGAACTCACCGTGTACGCCTCCGTCCTCGCCCTGGTGCTCGGCTTCCTCATGGCCTCCTTCCGGGTGGCGCCCGTCGGCTCCTTCCGGGTGTTCGGCGCGGTGTGGGTGGCGGTCCTGCGCAACACCCCGCTGACGCTGCTGTTCTTCGCCGTCCTGCTCGGCCTGCCGCGCTTCGGGCTCGTGCTGCCCTTCAAGGTGTTCGCGGTCCTCGCGCTCGGCTGCTACACCTCGGCGTTCATCTGCGAGGCGGTGCGCTCCGGCATCAACACGGTGCCCAAGGGGCAGGGCGAGGCCGCCCGCAGCCTCGGCATGACGTTCGGTCAGACCCTGTCCCTCGTGGTCCTGCCGCAGGCCTTCCGGTCGGTGATCCCGCCGGTCGGCTCCACGCTCATCGCGCTCGCCAAGAACTCGGCGATCGCCGGCGCGTTCAGCGTCACCGAACTGCTCGGCACGTACAAGACCCTCAACGAACTCGGCTACAGCATCATCTGGACCTTCGTCTGGATCGCCCTCGGCTACCTGATCATCACCCTCGCCATCAGCGCCGTCTTCAACATCCTCGAGAAGCGCTGGGGAGTCGCCCGATGACCGCCACCGCCACCGCTCCCGAAGCCACCGCCCTCTACGACATCCCGGGCCCGAGGACGCGCCGGCGACACCGCGCGTACGGCGTCGCCTCGACCGTCGTCATCCTCGGGCTCATCGGCTGGATCGTCTACCTCCTCTTCGACACCGACCAGTTCACGCACACCAAATGGGCGCCCTTCGAGTACAAGGGCATCCAGGAGCTACTCCTCGAAGGCCTCGGCAACACGCTCAAGGCCTTCGCCATCGCGGCCGCGCTCTCGCTGGTGCTCGGGGCGCTGCTCGCGACCGGGCGGCTCTCCGACCACCGGATCGTCCGCTGGCTCGCCACGGTCGTCGTCGAGTTCTTCCGGGCGATGCCCGTGCTCGTGATGATCTTCTTCGTCTTCGTGGCCCTGAAGGTCCAGCCCCTTCCGGCCCTGGTCACCGGGCTCACCCTCTACAACGGGTCCGTGCTCGCGGAGGTCTTCCGTTCCGGTGTCAACTCCGTGGAGCGCGGGCAGAAGGAGGCGTCGTATGCCCTGGGGATGAGAAAGACGCAGGTCATGTCGTACGTGTTGGTGCCACAGGCCGTGCGTGCCATGCTGCCCGCCATCATCAGCCAGTTGGTGGTGGCCCTGAAGGACACCTCACTCGGCTATCTGATCACCTATGAGGAGTTCCTCCATGCCGGGAAGCTGATCGCGTCGAACCTCGACTACGATTTGCCTTTCATCCCCGTGGTCATGGTGATCTCACCGATCTACATCGGGATGTGCATGCTGCTTTCGTGGTTCGCCCACTGGGTGTCCAAGCGTCAGCGGCGCAGTCCCAAGACAGAAGCCGTGGACGTCGCCCCGGCTGAACCAGGGACGCTGCTGCCGGGCGGGGGTCCTCCCAGGGCCCCCGGCCCCTAGGGGAAGCAGTAGCTGGAGGGCCAGGCCCGCCCGGCAGCAGCCGGAGATCACTGCTCGCGCAGGGGGATCGACACGTACGACGGGTCGGTCTTCGGCGAGGAGAAGGTCAGCTGCGCGCCGGACGGGTTGTGCTCGATATAGAGCGGGTCGACCGTGTCGACCACCAGGGCGAGCCTGTGTCCTGCCGGGACGTCGTAGGCCGTGGAGAAGAGCTCCAGGTCGACGCCGAACGGCTTGCCGGGGGTCTTGCCGTGGAAGGTGTACGGCGCGTTGCTGACCAGCTTGCCGAGGCCGAGCGGGCCCACGTCGTAGAGGTACGCGACGAGGGTTCCGCTCTCCTTGGTGCTCGACACCGTGGTGTGCAGCTTCGCCGTGCCGCGCACGCGCTGGTCCCGCTCGGAGCGCTCCGACTGCCAGACGGCCGCGTACCGGCGCGGGAGCAGCGGCATCGACGCCATCGGCGGCAGCTTCAGGAACTGGTCCAGGGCGTTGGACAGCAGCACCAGGCCGCCGTTGGCCCCGGAGTCGACGTTCGCGCGGATGGTGGTGGTGCCCGCGAGGTCGAGCTTGCGCTGGGTCGCGCCGACCGACTTCCAGTCCGGGTAGCCCTCGTAGTCGCCCGTGGAGCGCGACTTCAGCTGGACGGGCCGCTCGCGGTCGATGCCGTTGTGCTCGCCCTTCAGGTAGCGGTCGAACCAGCGCCGGGTGCTGGTCCAGGTGTCGTTGGGCAGGCCGAACAGGCCGGTCGCCTCGGCCGTCGCGTGGTCGCCGGGGCGGAACTCCAGGCGCTTGGGGCCCTGCAGCTTCTCGTAGAACTCGGCGTACTCGTTGGGCGGGAAGACGGTGTCGCCCCAGGCGTTGGCGAGCATGACCGCCGCGCCGTTCTTGTTGATGCCGTCCAGATAGGTCGCGGGGGAGCGCTTGGTGCCCCACGCGATCATCTCGTCCTCCTTGTCGAGGTCGGAGGCGAGGAAGTCCTTGAGGATCCGCTTCAGTTCGGGGCTCGGGCGGCCGGTGAGATAGCCCGCGCCGCCGAGCAGGGCGCCCGCCTGGACGTGCTGGGTGCGGCCGCTGTAGATCGACTCGACGAGGTCGCTCCAGCCGCTGAGGGCCGCGACCGCCTTGATCCGCCGGTCGTGCCCGGCGGCGAGCAGACTGATGCCGGCGCCGTAGCTGACGCCCGCCATGCCGACCTTGTCGGGGTCGGCGGCGGTGTGCTTCAGCGTCCAGTCGATGACGCGGGACGCGTCGGCGATGTCCTCGGGGCCGCCGACCTCGATCTCGCCGCCGGACTGCCAGAAGCCGCGCGAGTTGTAGCTGACCACGACGTAGCCCGCGGCGGCGAGCTTCTTCGCCTGCGCGATGTATTCGATCTGCGGCACGGCCCAGCTGGTGGGCAGCACGATCACCGGGTACGTGCGGTCGGCGGTCGCGTCCGCGGGGGTGACGACGTTGGCCTTGAGGACGGTGCCGCCGTCGCCGGGGATGTCCACGAACCGGACTCCTGGCGAGGCCGCCGATCTGACGTGTGCCGGTGCCGTGGCCTGCGCCGCCGGTGCGAAGCAGAGCGCGGCACCGGCAACGAGTGTTGCCGATACCGCGCTCGCGGTGGTCCTGCGCAGTGCCGTGCGCGAGTGCGCCATGGGGGGTCACTCCTCACTGTGTCAGTGCAAAGTGACCGAACGGTAACCGCGTGGGCTTACCCCTGGTAACCCGTCGGTAAGTTACGTACGGGTAACGATAGTTGAGGAGTGGAGTGTTCCTGCTGTCGGCCCGCTGCCTCAGCGCACCGCGCTCTTGGCCTGCCAGTCCGCCCAGGAGAGGTTCCACTCGCCGAACCCGTTGCCCGGGTCCGGCGTGCCCTTGGAGCCGCTGCCCGAGACCTCGAACGGGTCGCCGATCTGCGCCTGGCCGTACAGCCACGAGGCGTTGCCCGTGCTCATGCCGACGCAGCCCGAGCTGTGGTTGGTGTTGCCGAAGTACGCGGCGTTCCACGGGGCCGCGTGCGCGTACATGCCCGACCAGGTCAGGCGCATCGAGTAGTCGACCATCTTGTTGTAGCTGTTGCCGAGGCCGACGGTCTCGGAGCGCATGTTGATCGTGCCCTCCTTGGCCATCAGGACCGACGTGCCGCCCCAGGAGGCCTTCTCGCCGCCGGGCGTGCCCGCGGACATCGGCAGGGACTTCACGGTCTTGCCGTCGCGCAGCAGCGTCGCCGTCTTGCTGTCCAGGTTCACCTTGACGACCTGGTTCCTGCCGACGGTCATCGCGGTGTCGTAGTCGCGCACGAACCAGCCGCCCTGGTCGCCGGAGTCGACGCCGTTGAGCTGGGCGTCCAGCTCCACCTTCGTGCCGGACTTCCAGTACTCCTTGGGGCGCCAGTCGACGCGGTCCTTGCCGTCGTAGTTCTGGATCCAGCCCCAGGAGCCGGTGGTGCCGTTCGACGTCTTCACCTTGAGGTGCTTCTCGACCTCGGCCTTGTTCTTCACCGGGTGGTCGAAGACGATCGACAGGGGCTGGGCCACGCCGACCGTCCTGATGTTCCGGCCCGGCGTGATCGTGACCTTGTTGACCTTCTCGGGCGCCGCCGTGGTGAAGGCCTTGCCCGCCTTGCCGCCCGCGTCCGTCGTGGCCGACACCTGGTAGCTGGTGCCGGGGGCCGCGTTGCGCGCCGACGTCCAGGCGCGGCCGTCCGCGGAGACCTTTCCGGCCAGCTTGGTGCCCTCGGCGTCGGCGACCGTGACGTCCTTCAGCCTGGCGTCCTTGGTGGCCAGCTTCACGGTGACGGGGACGCCCGGCTCGGCCTGCTTGCCGGTGAGGTTCACCGAGATCTTCGGCTTCTCGGCGGACTTGGCGTCGTCGTCGGAGCCGCCGCCGGAGCAGGCGGACAGGGCGGCCGCGAGGACGGCGACGCCCGCGACGGCGCCGTGGCGGGGGCGTATGGAGCGCCGACGGCTCGAAGAGCTCAGGGACCTCAAGGGAACGTACCTCCGTGCGAATATCTCTGCCTGCCCGGAGAGAGAGTGCGGAAGGTCCCGTTGGGTTGCCCGTTGCCCGGAAAATCCGGTCTAGGTGATAGAGGCGTTATAAAGCGGCCCCGGGGGGTGGTGCCGCTGTGATCAGGGGTGCACGGTCCGTGCGCGCGGGTCCCTACTTCGCGCGGTGGGAGTTGCGCGGGGCCGGGGCCGGTATCGGCTCCTGGGCGGCGCGGGTGACGTCCGCGACGAGCTCCACCACGTCCGGGCCGTACGCCTGCGAGTTCACGACCTTCAGGAGCAGTACGAAGGAGCCGCCGCCGTGCTTGCGGGCCAGGCGCTCGTGGTGGCGCCCGAGGTAGCGGGCCGCGGCCTGGCTGGTGATCGCGCGCTGCCCGCAGAAGAGGAACACGGGCCTGCCCTCCTGCCCGGCGGTGAGCCGCGCGAGCGCGACGTACTCCGTGCGGCCCGGCTCCATGCGGTACCGCTCCGCGCCGATCTGGAAGGCGCCGCGGTCCGGGCCCGGCTCCGGGTCGGTGTTGACGCGTACGCCCGGCAGCATCGCGTGCATGTGGGCGGCCATGCGGCGGTTGACCGCGGGATTCCCGACGCAGAACTCGGTGCGCTCGCCGAAGCCCTGCTGGGCCGCGTCGTGCGCGACCAGCTGCGCGTGCGCGCCGCAGTCCTTGACGAGCGCGGCGAGCTCCATGAGCGCGTACACGTCGTGGCGTGTCACGGTCAGGTCGGGGCCGCCCGCCTCGCGGCTGACCACGAGCATCGACTCGGAGTTCGGGGGCAGCCCGAAGAAGGCCTGCCGGCGCCGCAGCCTGCGCCCCCGCAGGGCCGCACGGACGTACAGGGTCAGGGCGGCGCTGAGGCCGGCCGCGCACAGGCCGACGGCGAGAAGGCGCACGTCTTCAGTCATGGGCGCGCATGCTAGCGGCCATTCGCAGCCACGTTGGGAGCCCCCGTGGCGAGGAGGAGAGCCCGAAGTTACGCTGCGCGGACGGGCGTTGACTGGAGGTACTCATGAGGCGTGGTGTCAGACGGAATCTGATGCTTTGGGCGGTAGGCGGGGTGTTGGTGACGGTCGGTGCGGCCGCGCCCGCTTCGCCTTCGCGCTCGGCTGAACCGGGCACGGCGGCCGAATCGGTCGGCGCGTCCCAAGGGGACGCAAGACCGGAATCGGCCACTGATCCGCATAAGAAGGTGCCCGAGGCCGTCGGCCGCGGCGGTGCCGTGGCGAGCGTCGACGCGGACGCGTCCGCGGCCGGCATCGAGGTCCTGCGCAAGGGCGGCAACGCCGTGGACGCGGCGGTCGCCACCGCGGCGGCCCTCGGCGTCACCGAGCCGTACTCGGCGGGCGTGGGCGGCGGCGGGTACTTCGTGTACTACGACGCGGGGACCCGCACCGTGCACACCCTGGACGGCCGCGAGACGGCGCCGCGCACCGCCGACTCCGGCCTGTTCCTGGAGGACGGCAAGCCGCTGCCGTTCGCGGACGCCCAGACCAGCGGCCTCGGCGTCGGCACCCCCAGCACCCCCGCCACCTGGAAGGCGGCCCTCGACAACTGGGGCAGCGAGAAGCTGCGCACGCTCCTGAAGCCCGCCGAGCGGCTCGCGCGGCACGGCTTCACGGTCGACAGGACCTTCCGCGCGCAGACCGAGGCGAACCAGAAGCGCTTCGCGGACTTCCCCGACACGGCGGAGCTCTTCCTGCCCGGCGGAAAGCTGCCGGTGGTCGGCTCGACGTTCAAGAACCCCGACCTGGCCGACACGTACGAGGAGCTCGGGCGCGCGGGCGTCGGCGCGCTGTACCGCGGCGACCTCGGCAGGGACGTCGTACGGACGGTCAACGAGCCGCCCGTGGACCCGGAGTCCGGGCGCAACGCGCGCCCCGGCGACCTGTCGATGAAGGACCTGCGCGCCTACGAGGTCAAGGAGCAGGCGCCCACGAAGACGACCTACCGGGGCCTGGGCGTCTACTCGATGGCGCCGTCGACGTCCGGCGGCACGACCGTCGGCGAGGCCCTGAACATCCTGGAGCGCACCGACCTCTCCCGCGCCTCCAAGGCGCGCTATCTGCACCGCTTCATCGAGGCGAGCCGGATCGCGTTCGCCGACCGGGGGCGCTGGGTGGGCGATCCGGCCTTCGAGAACGTGCCGACCAAGCAGCTGCTCTCGCAGAGGTTCGCGGACGCGCGCGAGTGCCTGATCAAGGACGACGCGGTGCTCAAGAGCCCGCTCGCGCCGGGCGACCCGCGCCACCCGGCGGCGTGCGCCACGGGCGGCAAGGCCGCTCCGACGCCGTACGAGGGCGAGAACACCACGCATCTGACGGTCGCCGACAAGTGGGGCAACGTCGTCGCGTACACCCTCACCATCGAGTCGACCGGCGGCAGCGGGATCACCGTGCCCGGGCGCGGCTTCATCCTGAACAACGAGCTGACCGACTTCTCCTTCGCGCCCGCGCGCCCCGGCGTGCCCGACCCGAACCTGCCGGGCCCCGGCAAGCGGCCGCGCTCGTCGATCGCGCCGACCATCGTGCTCGACAAGCACGACCGGCCGGTCGTCGCCCTCGGCTCGCCCGGCGGCGCGACCATCGTGACGACCGTCCTGCAGACCCTGACCGGCTTCCTGGACCGGGACCTGCCGCTGGTCGACGCGATCGCGGCGCCGCGCGCCAGCCAGCGCAACGCCGCGCAGACGGAGCTCGAACCGGGCCTGGACGCCGGGGTGCGGCGCGACCTGGAGGCGCTCGGCCACTCCTTCAAGGACAACCCGGAGATCGGGGCCGCGACCGGCGTCGAGCGGCTGTCCGACGGCCGGTGGCGCGCGGCGGCCGAGACGGTCCGCAGGGGCGGCGGGTCGGCGATGGTGGTGCGGCCGACGTCCTGAGCCCCCAGCTGGTCACGCTGGGCCCGCGCATCCCGGTCACACGGTCACAGGGCCGTCAGGATGCGCGGGCCCTCGTTCGTGATCGCCACCGTGTGCTCCGCGTGGGACGCGCGGCTGCCGTCGTTCGTGCGCAGCGTCCAGCCGTCCGGAGCCGTGTGGTAGTCGTCGCGGCCGCTGGCGATCAGCATCGGCTCGATGGCGAGCACCATGCCGTGGCGCAGCGGCATGCCCCGGCCCGGCCTGCCCTCGTTCGGCACGCCCGGGTCCTCGTGCATGCGGCGGCCGATGCCGTGGCCGCCGAAGCCCTCCGGGATGCCGTACCCCGCGGCGCGGCAGACCGTGCCGATCGCGTGCGCGATGTCCCCGATCCTGTTGCCCACGACCGCCGCCGCGATGCCCGCGTCCAGGGCGCGCTCGGCCGTCTCGACGAGGCGGACGTCCTCCGGGCGCGGAGTGCCGACGACGAAGCTCCGCGCCGAGTCGCCGGCCCAGCCGTCGAGGACGGCGCCGAAGTCCACGGACAGCAGGTCGCCGTCGCGCAGGCGGTAGTCGCCGGGGATGCCGTGCACGATCGCGTCGTTCACCGACGCGCACAGCGTCGCCGGGAACGGGACCGGGGCGAACCGCGGGTGGTAGTGCAGGAACGGGGACGTGGCGCCCGCGTCCTTGAGGACCTGGTGCGCCACCTCGTCCAGGTCGCGCAGGCGGACGCCGACGGCCGCCGCCTCGCGCACCGCCGTCAGGGCGCGCGCGACGACGCGCCCCGCTTCCCGCATGGCGTCGATGGAGGGATCTGTCTTGAGTTCGACCATGCCAATTACTATACCGGTATTTAAATGGGTGCGGGGGGTAGACTGGCCCGCATGGTGCGCACCCCTCTGACACCCGAAGAGCGCGAGCGCGGCGAGCGGCTCGGCCGTCTGCTGCGGGAGGCGCGCGGCGAGCGGAGCATGGTGGAGGTCGCCGCGAGTGCCGGGATCTCCGCGGAGACGCTCCGCAAGATCGAGACGGGCCGGGCGCCGACCCCCGCCTTCTTCACGGTCGCGGCGCTCGCGGTGACCCTTGAGCTGTCTATGGACGAGGTGGCACGGATGTGTTCGCCGGTGCCGGTGTGACGCTTGTCGGCCGCTGCCGGGCGCGGAGTGCCGCCGTGCCTCCCGTGATCAGGGCGAGCGCCACCATGAGGGCGCCGACCCACAGCGGCGAGCGGTAGCCGAGCCCGGCCGCGATGGCCTGGCCCCCGGCCCAGGGGCCCACCGCCGCCCCGATGTTGAAGGCCGCCGTGGCGAAGGCCCCGCCGAGCGTGGGCGCCGCCGTCGCCGCGTACAGGGCGCGGGCGATCAGCGTGGAGCCGACCGCGAACGACAGCGCGCCCTGGACGAAGGCGAACACGACGGTCGCGGCCGTGTGCTGCGCGGTCAGCGCGAACACCACCCAGCCCACCAGCAGCGCGACCGAGCCGCCCGCCAGGAGCGGCACCGGACGGCGGTCGGCCATGCGCCCGGCGAGCGTGACCCCGGCGAACGAACCGAGCCCGAACAGCGCGAGCAGCGCGGGCATCCAGGCGTCCCCGATGCCCGTGACGTGCGTGGCGAGCGGTTCGAGATATGTGAACACGCAGAACGTCGCGCCGTTCACGAGAGCGCCGAGCAGCAGCGTCACCAGCAGGCGCGGCGAGCGCAGCGCGCCCAGTTCCGTGCGCGCGCCGGTGTGCGCGGAGGCCGGCGGGCCCGCCGGTACGGACCGCGCGATCGCGACGACCGCGGGCACCGACACCAGGGCCACCGCCCAGAACGCGGCGCGCCAGCCCCACAGCTGGCCGAGCAGCGCGCCGCCCGGCACCCCCGCGACGCACGCGAGCGTGGTGCCGCCGAGCAGCACCGACGTGGCCCGGCCCTTGGCGTCGGGCGCGACCAGACTCGTCGCCGTCGCGAGCGCCACCGCGAGGAACCCGGCGTTGGCGAGCGCCCCCACGACGCGCGTGGCGAGCAGGACGGCGTAACTGGAGGTGAGCGCGCCCACCACGTGCACGAGCAGGAACGCGGTGAGGAAGACGAGCAGCGCGCGACGGCGCGACCAGCGCAGGCTGAGCACCGCCATCAGCGGCGCCCCGACGATCATTCCCACGGCGAACGCCGAGGTCAGCGCGCCCGCCGCCGGGACCGACACCCCCAGGTCCCCGGCGATGTCCGACACCAGGCCGGACAGCATGAACTCGGACGTGCCCTGGGCGAACACGGCGAGGCCGAGCAGATACAGGACGAATGGCACAGTGAGACTCCAGAGCCACATCAGCCACGGCGTGGCCGCGCACCCGTGCGGCGGTGCGGCACGGCGGGGTCCACGCAGGGGAAGACGGAGGAAAGGGACGCGGACGGAAAGTCCGTGACGGTGGCGCTGCGGTGGTCCCAGGCCTCGCACCCCGGCCCCCGGATCCCAGGTCGCGGATCTCGGGGCGACGCGGCCGCGGAGCTCGACGGAGCTGCGACGCGGCGCGTCAGGCCAGGTCGGATCGGGGGCGGGCCACCGGAAAGCGCCGGTGGCTAGGCTCTGCTCGCCTCAGGGCTGGACATGTGCGCAGACTAGCCACGCTTCCCGCCCCACGTCCAAGTAATTAACGGAGGTTCGGAAAACCGCGTGTAGCCGTCCCGTAACGCGACTGGTGTTATCTTCCGGACCGGCAGACCGGCAGTCTCCCAGGGGGCGGTGCCCGACCATGTCAGTGGGACAACTCCCCCAACAGGCGCGGGAGTTCGCAAAGTACTTGAACGAGCTCGTGGCCCGTCTCGATCAGGCCACCGGGTGGTGCGGGGTGTTCTGGTCCCGCGACCCCGACGGGATGCGGGCGTGCCTCGACGGCTCGGAGGTGCCTCCCTGGGACGTCGTCCAGGCACTGCTCCACGATCTCGCGGCCGACTTCGGGGTGGACGTCGCGCAGGCCGAGACCGGCCGCGCGCGGGCGCTGCACGCCGCGTCCGTCGCCGCGTACGACACCCGGCCGGGCGCCCGGGAACTCCTCAGCGACCGGCTCGACATGATGATCCAGGAGCAGCGGTTCGCCCTCGAACGGCAGCAGGAGCTCGCGCGCTCCCTCTCCGTGGCCGCCACCTCCGACGAGGTGGACCGCATCCACCTGGACCTGGCGTGGGTGCGCGACGACCACGAGCGGGCCGCGGCGCGCTGCGGGGAGCTCCGGCACCGCATGGAGCGCATCGACCGGGCGCGGGCGCCCCAGTGGGTGGACTTCGGCGGCGCCTCGCCGGACGCCGGCGGGTCTCCTGGGGCACCGGCCGCCACCGAGCACCCGACCGGCGCGGCCGACGCGGGGTACGACACGGTGTACGACGCCGACGCGGTGTACGACCCGACGGCGGACGCCGCGTACCAGGCTCCCGATCCCGCGTACGACCTCGCGGACCCGGCCCAGGACGCGGCGGACCCCGCGTACGACGCCCATCCCGCGTACGACGCCGCCGACCCCGCGTACGACCCGTCGGACCCCGCGTACCGCGACCCCGACGCCCCGGCCGCGTACGACGACACCCGGAGCCCGGCCGCGCCCGCAGGCACCGCGGCGCCGCCCGAGCCCCCGGGCGCGCCCGGACAGGACGCCCCGGGCCTGCCCGGGCGCAGCAGCCCGCGCATCCCCGAGCAGGGCACCCGGCGCGTCCCCGAACAGACTTCCCGCTCCCGCGGCGGCGGCGGTCGCCGCCGCCCCCGTGGCGCGCGCTTCGCGGGTCTCGTCGTCGCGAGTGACGACGAGGCCGGGCCCGTCCCCGCCCCGGTCGACGGCGCGCCCGCCGACCTGGCCGCGCCGCGCGGTGCCCGCTACGTCCAGGCCGTCGAGTCCGCGGGGGCCGCGCCGCGCGCGCACCCCCGGCCGCCGGACGCCGCGGCCGACGAGCGCGCCACCGTCGACGCGGTCAAGGCGCTCATCCGGCTGCGCGGCGAGGGCCGCAGCGGGGAGGCGCACGGCGTGCTCGTCGAGGCCGCCGGATGGCCCGCCGCTCGCCTGCCGCTGTTCGCCGAGGAACTGCACCACGCGGGCCTGGCCGCCGACTGGGCGACGCTGCTGTGGGAGGCCGCGTCGCTGCCGCCCGACCGGCTCGTGGCCGTCGCCGACGCGCTCGCCGCCGCGGGCCGCGCCGACGACTGCCGCAAGCTGCTGCGCCAGGGCGTGGTCCGGCCCGCGCCGGAGATCGCCGAGTCGCTGCTCGCCCTCGCGGACGCGGGGCGCGAGCGCGAGGCCCGCGCGCTCCTCGACGCGTACGTGCGGATGCGCACCGCCGAGGACGTCGCGGCCTGCGCGCACACCGATCCGGACCGGCTCATCCCGCTGCTCCTGGCGACGGCGAAGGCCGTGTCGGACCAGCACCAGTGGGATCTCGTGCACGCGCTGCGCGTCGCGGGCTTCACCACCTGAGCGACCCGGTGACCCGAGCGATCCGAGCGGCGTGAGCGCCCGGTGGCCGACGGTGCCCGGGCGTCCGGTTCTCACCCGCTCGGGTGCGAATCATGATCGACTCCGGCGCTTGCCGACGATGGTCTTGGCAAGGCCGCCGGGTGAGGCTTACGTTCATCTGTCTACGCACCAAGTCTACGGGCGTAGAGGCTCTCTGACGTCCTGTCGAAGGAGCACAGCTCATGGTCAACGTCGTACGCGCCGCCCTCGTCCAGGCGACCTGGACCGGCGACACCGAATCCATGATCGCCAAGCATGAGGAGCACGCCCGCGAGGCCGCCCGGCAGGGCGCGCAGGTGATCGGCTTCCAAGAGGTCTTCAACGCCCCGTACTTCTGCCAGGTCCAGGAGAAGGAGCACTACCGCTGGGCCGAGCCGGTCCCGGACGGGCCGACCACGCGCCGCATGCAGGACCTGGCCCGCGAGACCGGCATGGTGATCGTCGTGCCGGTCTTCGAGGTCGAGCAGTCCGGCTTCTACTACAACACCGCGGCCGTGATCGACGCCGACGGCAGCTACCTCGGCAAGTACCGCAAGCACCACATCCCCCAAGTGAAGGGCTTCTGGGAGAAGTTCTACTTCCGCCCCGGCAACATCGGCTGGCCCGTCTTCGACACCGCCGTCGGCCGGATCGGCGTCTACATCTGCTACGACCGCCACTTCCCCGAGGGCTGGCGCCAGTTGGGCCTCAACGGCGCCCAGCTGGTCTACAACCCGTCGGCCACCTCGCGCGGCCTCTCCGCCTACCTGTGGCAGCTGGAGCAGCCCGCGGCGGCCGTCGCCAACGAGTACTTCGTCGCCGCGATCAACCGCGTCGGCCAGGAGGAGTACGGCGACAACGACTTCTACGGCACGAGTTACTTCGTGGACCCGCGCGGGCAGTTCGTCGGCGAGAAGGCGAGCGACAAGGCGGAGGAACTCGTCGTCAGGGACCTGGACTTCGGCCTGATCGACGAGGTGCGTGAGCAGTGGGCCTTCTACCGGGACCGCCGCCCGGACGCGTACGAAGGGCTGGTCAAGCCGTGAGCGACCTCTACACCCGGCACCGGGCCGTCCTGCCGGACTGGCTCGCGCTGTACTACGACGACCCGATCGAGCTCACGCACGGCGAGGGCCGGCACGTGTGGGACGCCGGGGGCCGCCGCTACCTGGACTTCTTCGGCGGCATCCTCACCACCATGACCGCCCACGCCCTGCCCGAGGTCACCAAGGCCGTCGCCGAGCAGGCGGGCCGCATCATCCACAGCTCGACGCTGTATCTGAACCGGCCGATGGTCGACCTCGCCGAGCGCGTCGCCGCCCTGTCCGGCATCCCCGACGCCCGCGTCTTCTTCACGACGTCCGGCACCGAAGCCAACGACACCGCGCTGCTCCTCGCCACCGCCCACCGCCGCTCGAACCAGATCCTGGCGATGCGCAACAGCTACCACGGCCGGTCCTTCTCGGCGGTCGGCATCACCGGCAACCGGGCCTGGTCGCCGACCAGCCTCTCGCCGTTGCAGACGCTCTACGTCCACGGCGGCGTCCGCACCCGCGGCCCCTACGCCGCCCTGAGCGACGCCGAGTTCACCGCCGCGTGCGTCGCCGACCTCAAGGACATGCTCGGCCAGACCCGCGGAGTCGCCGCCCTCATCGCCGAGCCCGTCCAGGGCGTCGGCGGCTTCACCTCGCCGCCCGACGGCCTCTACGCCGCGTTCCGCGAGGTCCTCGCCGAGCACGGCGTCCTGTGGATCGCCGACGAGGTGCAGACCGGCTGGGGCCGCACCGGCGACCACTTCTGGGGCTGGCAGGCGCACGGCCAGGCCGGGCCGCCCGACATCCTCACCTTCGCCAAGGGCATCGGCAACGGCATGTCCATCGGCGGCGTCGTCGCCCGCGCCGAGATCATGAACGCCCTGGACGCGAACTCCATCTCCACGTTCGGCGGTTCCCCCGTCACCATGGCCGCGGGCCTCGCCAACCTCACCTACCTCCTGGAGCACGACCTCCAGGGCAACGCGCGCCGCGTCGGCGGCCTGCTCATCGAGCGCCTGCGGGCCATCTGCGCCCAGCTGCCCGGCGTACGCGAAGTGCGCGGCCGCGGCCTGATGATCGGCGTCGAGCTCGTCAGGCCCGGCACGGACGAGGCGGACCCGCGGGCGGCGGCCGCCGTGCTCGACGCGGCCCGCGACGGCGGCCTGCTGATCGGCAAGGGCGGTGGCCACAACACCAGCGTGCTGCGGATCGCGCCCCCGCTCTCCCTGACGGTCGCGGAGGCGGAGGAGGGCGCGTCGATCCTCGAAGGCGCCCTGCACAGCGTGTAGTTCGGAGAGAAGAGGGAGCGAACGACCATGGGGACCCGCACCCTGATCCGCGGCGGACTCGTCATCACCGCCGCCGAAGAGACCCACGCCGACGTCCTCATCGAGGACGGCCGGATCGCCGCGCTCGCGGCACACGGCACCCAGGCCGCCGAGGCCTTCGCCGCCGACCGCGTCATCGACGCCCGCGACAAGTACGTCGTCCCGGGCGGCGTCGACGCCCACACGCACATGGAGCTGCCGTTCGGCGGCACCTTCGCCTCCGACTCCTTCGAGACCGGCACGCGCGCCGCCGCGTGGGGCGGCACCACCACCATCGTCGACTTCGCCGTGCAGACCGTCGGGCGCGCCCTGCGCGAGGGCCTCGACGCCTGGTACGCGAAGGCCGACGGCAAGTGCGCGATCGACTACGCGTTCCACATGATCCTGTCCGACGTCAACGACCGGACGCTCAAGGAGATGGACCTGCTCGTCGAGGAGGGCATCACCTCCTTCAAGCTGTTCATGGCCTACCCCGGCGTCTTCTACAGCGACGACGGGCAGATCCTGCGCGCCATGCAGCGGTCGGCGGCCAACGGCGGCCTGATCATGATGCACGCCGAGAACGGCATCGCCATCGACGTCCTCGTCGAGCAGGCCCTCCAGCGCGGCGAGACCGACCCGCGCCACCACGGCGAGGTCAGGAAGGTCCTCCTCGAAGCCGAGGCCACCCACCGCGCGATCCAGCTGGCCCGCGTCGCCGGTGCCCCGCTGTACGTCGTGCACGTCTCCGCGGACGAGGCCGTCGCCGAGCTCGCCGCCGCCCGCGACAAGGGCCTGCCCGTCTTCGGCGAGACCTGCCCGCAGTATCTGTTCCTGTCCACCGACAACCTCGCCGAGCCCGGCTTCGAGGGCGCCAAGTACGTGTGCTCGACGCCGCTGCGGCCCCGCGAGCACCAGGCCGCCCTCTGGCGCGGCCTGCGCACCGACGACCTCCAGGTGGTCTCCACCGACCACTGCCCGTTCTGCTTCACCGGGCAGAAGGAGCTCGGCCGCGGCGACTTCTCGAAGATCCCCAACGGCCTGCCGGGCGTCGAGCACCGCATGGACCTGCTCCACCAGGCCGTGCTCGACGGGCATATCAGCCGCCGCCGCTGGATCGAGATCGCCTGCGCCACGCCCGCCCGGATGTTCGGCCTCTACCCGAAGAAGGGCACGATCGCGCCGGGCGCCGACGCGGACGTCGTGATCTACGACCCGGCGGCCGAGCAGGTCCTCTCGGCGGCCACGCACCACATGAACGTCGACTACTCGGCGTACGAGGGGAAGCGGATCACCGGCCGCGTCGAGACCGTCCTCTCGCGCGGCGACGTGGTCATCGACCAGCGGGAGTTCACCGGACGTGCCGGACACGGCGTCTACACCCCCCGCGCCACCTGCCAGTACCTGAACTAGGAGGCCCCCGTGGACTTCGGACTCGTCCTGCAGACCGATCCGCCCGCGTCCGACGTCGTCGGCCTGATGCGGCGGGCCGAACAGAACGGCTTCCGCTACGGCTGGACCTTCGACTCGGCCGTCCTGTGGCAGGAACCCTTCGTGATCTACAGCCGGATCCTGGAGCACACCCAGGACCTGATCGTCGGCCCGATGGTCACCAACCCGGGCACCCGCACCCCGGAGGTGACCGCCTCCACGTTCGCGACGCTCAACGACATGTTCGGCAACCGCACCGTGTGCGGCATCGGCCGCGGTGACTCCGCGATGCGGGTCGCGGGCCGCAAGCCCAACACCCTGGCCCGGCTCGGCGAGTCCATCGAGGTCATCCGCGACCTCGCCGAGGGCCGCGAGGCCGACGTCGGCGGGCAGACCCTGCGCATCCCCTGGGTGCGGAACGGCAAGCTCCCGATGTGGATGGCCGCCTACGGCCCGAAGGCGCTCGCCCTCACCGGCCAGAAGGCCGACGGCTTCATCCTCCAGCTCGCCGACCCCTACCTCACCGAGTGGATGGTCAAGGCCGTCAGGGACGCGGCCGCGGCCGCCGGACGCGACCCGTCCGACGTCAAGATCTGCGTGGCCGCGCCCGCCTACGTCAGCGACGACCTCGCGCACGCGCGCGAACAGTGCCGGTGGTTCGGCGGCATGGTCGGCAACCACGTCGCCGACCTGGTCGCCAAGTACGGTGAGCACTCCTCGATGGTGCCGGAGGCGCTCACCGCGTACATCAAGGAGCGCGAGGGGTACGACTACCGGCACCACGGGCGGGCCGGGAACCCCGACACCGCCTTCGTGCCCGACGAGATCGTCGACCGCTTCTGCCTGCTCGGACCTGCGGCCGCGCATGTCGAGAAGCTGCGGGTGCTGCGGGAGTTGGGGGTGGATCAGTTCGCGGTGTACGCGATGCACGACGCGCGGGAGGGGGTGGTGGACGCGTACGGGGCGGAGGTCATTCCGGCGCTGGCGGGCTAGCCCTCGCGGGTGCGCCCCAGACCCGCCCCTTCCCGAACTGGGGGCTCCGCCCCCAGACCCCCGCTC
>NZ_JBHYJH010000156.1:0-21486 GCF_042740445.1 Streptomyces sp. NPDC059003
CCATTCGAGGGTGGGGGCTGGGGCGGTAGCTCCAGGGAAGGGCGGGTGGGTGGGGGAGGAACGGCCCGCCCGGTGTTTGGGGGCGGTACGAGGCGTTGTGATGGACGGCACGTACGAAACCGTTTCGTTTCGATAGAGGGTCCCGTAAGGTTGCGGCACGAGAGCCGGAGGAGTGGGAGTGGTCATGGCACAGTCGGCAGCGTCCACGTCCCGACGGAGTCGCATCTCCCCCGAACGCGAGGCGGAGCTGTACGACTCCGTGCTCGAACTGCTCCGCGAGGCCGGGTACGACGGCCTCACGATGGACGCCATCGCCACCCGCACCCGTTCCAGCAAGGCCACGCTCTACCGCCAGTGGGGCGGCAAGCCGGAACTGGTCGCGCGGGCGCTGAAGCACAACAAGCCGGTGTCGTTCGCGGACATCGACACGGGCTCCCTGCGCGGCGACTTCGAGGAGCTCGTGGCGCGCTCCGACGACTGTCAGATGGAGCAGGACGCCGCGCTGATGCGGGCCCTGTTCCACGCCGTCCACGGCAATCCCGAGCTCCACCAGGCGTTGCGGGAGCTGCTCATCGAGCCGGAGCTCACCGGCCTGAACGAGCTGCTCCGCCGCGCGGTGGAGCGCGGCGAGGTCGCCGCGGACAACCCGGCGCTGCAGTACGTCGTCCACATGCTGGTCGGCGGCTTCACCGCGCGGGACATCATCGAGGGCCGCCCGGCCGACCGGGCGTTCCTCGCCGCGTACATCGACACCGTGATCCTCCCCGCACTCGGCGTCTGACCCCCGACCACCCCCTTCCACCACCCCCCGCACAACCTGGCGCGACCGCTCACGTCGTCGGGCTGATCACCCCTGCCCCACTGCTGATCACCCCTGCCCTGTTCCCCCCCCCACGACCTGACGGGAGTACGCCCTCGTGGCCACGTTCCTCTACAAACTCGGCCGACTCGCCTTCCGGCGACGGCACTTCGTCGCCCTGATCTGGGTGGCGCTGCTCACGCTCGCCGGAGTCGGCGCCGCGTCCGCGCCCACCGCCGCGTCCAGTTCCTTCTCGATCCCGGGGACGGAGGCCCAGAAGGCCTTCGACCTGCTCGACGAGCGGGTCCCCGAGGCCAGCGCCGACGGGGCGACCGCCCGCGTCGTCTTCAAGGCGCCGGACGGCGGGAAGGTCACCGACCCGGCCGTCAAGGCCAACATCCAGAAGACCGTCACCGCGCTCAAGTCCGGCTCGGACCAGGTGGCGTCGGCCGCCGACCCGTTCGCGGCCAGGACGGTCTCCAAGGACGGCACGACGGCGTACGCGTCGGTGACGTACAAGGTCACGTCCATGGAGCTGACCGACGACAGCCGCGACGCCCTGGAGAAGACCACCGACAAGGCGCGCACGGGCGGCCTGACCGTCGAGGTCGGCGGTGACGCGCTCCAAGCGGTGCCGCACACCGGGGCCACCGAGATCATCGGCATCGCCGTCGCGGCCGTCGTCCTCGTCATCACCTTCGGCTCGCTCGTGGCCGCGGGCCTGCCGCTGCTCACCGCCCTGATCGGCGTCGGCATCGGCGTCTCCTCGATCACCGCGCTCGCCAGCGCCCTCGACCTGGGCACGACCACCTCGACCCTGGCGATGATGATCGGCCTCGCGGTCGGCATCGACTACGCCCTGTTCATCGTCTCGCGCTACCGCGCCGAGCTCGCCGAGGGCCGCGGGCGCGAGGACGCGGCGGGCCGCGCCGTCGGCACCGCGGGGTCGGCCGTCGTCTTCGCAGGCCTGACCGTCGTCATCGCGCTCGTCGGCCTCGCCGTGGTCAACATCCCGATGCTCACCAAGATGGGTGTCGCGGCGGCGGGCACGGTCGCCATCGCGGTCCTGATTGCGCTCACGCTGGTGCCGGCGCTGCTCGGGTACGCGGGCAGGAAGGTCAGGCCCGCGGGCGAGAAGGGCAAGCTGCTCGGCGGCCGCGGCAACAAGTCCGCCGCCACGCCCGCCAAGGAGAACCTCACCGCCAAGGAGAACCTCGGCACCTGCTGGGCCCGCTTCGTCGTGCGCCGCCCGGTCGCCGTGCTGCTCTTCGGCGTCATCGGCCTCGGCGCCGCCGCGCTGCCCGTCTCCCAGCTGGAGCTCGGCCTGCCCGACGACGGCGCGCAGCCCACGTCCACGACCCAGCGCAAGGCCTACGACCTGATCGCGGACGGCTTCGGCCCCGGCTACAACGGCCCGCTGATGACGGTCATCGACCTCAAGGGCGTCGCCGACCCGAAGGGCGAGGCCGCCGCCGTACAGAAGAAGATCGGCGGCCTCGACGACGTCCTGTCGGTGAGCCCGCCCGCGCTCGACAAGGCGGGCGACACCGCGATGCTCAGCGTCGTGCCGTCCGCCAAGCCCAGCGGCGGCGAGACCGAGAACCTGGTCCACGCGATCCGCGACGAGGCCAAGGCGGTCAAGGCCGACAGCGGCGCCGACATCATGGTCACCGGCACCACGGCCATGAACATCGACGTCTCGCAGAAGCTCAACGACGCGCTGCTGCCGTATCTGGCACTCGTCGTCGGGCTCGCCTTCCTCCTCCTGATCGTCGTCTTCCGCTCGGTCCTCGTGCCGCTCAAGGCGGCCCTCGGCTTCCTGCTCTCGGTGCTCGCGGCGCTCGGCGCGGTGGTCGCGGTCTTCCAGTGGGGCTGGCTCGGCTCGCTGTTCGGCGTCGAGCAGACCGGCCCGATCATGAGCATGATGCCGATCTTCATGGTGGGCGTGGTCTTCGGCCTCGCGATGGACTACGAGGTGTTCCTCGTGACGCGCATGCGCGAGGCGTACGTCCACGGCGAGAGCGCGCACGACGCGATCGTCACCGGCTTCAAGCACGGGGCGCGTGTCGTCAGCGCGGCCGCCGTCATCATGATCGCCGTCTTCGCCGGCTTCATCGGCTCCAGCGAGCAGATGGTCAAGATGATCGGCTTCGGCCTGGCGATCGCGGTGTTCTTCGACGCGTTCGTGGTGCGCATGGCGATCGTGCCTGCGGTGCTCGCGCTGCTCGGCCGCAGGGCGTGGTGGCTGCCGCGGAGGCTTGACCGGGTGCTGCCCAACGTCGACGTGGAGGGGGAGGGGCTGCGCGCGCAGGCCGAGCCGGAGTGCGAGGAGGACCGCGAGCTCGTCCGCGTCTGACGCCGGGGCCCCGTCAGTGGGGCACGGGGGCGGCCGTGTACGTCCGGCGCAGGAAGCGGATCAGGGCCGACGCGTCGAACTGCACGACCGCCACCCCCTGCGGCGAGTGGAACTCCATGACCGTCTGCACCCGCCCGCAGGGCCAGACGCTGACGTCACCGCTCGCGGCCGGGGCGCGCAGGCCCCGTTCGAGGAGGTCACGGGCGACGACCCAGTCGCCGGAGCTCGGCAGGCCGACCCGTACGGAGTGCGGGTCGGCCTCCGGGTCGTAGCGCAGCTCCACGGGGACGACAGGGAACTCGTCGGGGGAGTCGGTGACGAGGTGGGCCCGGGTGAACTGTTCGACTGCCGACATCACTGACTCCTTGTCCTCGCCCCCCACTCCTCGTGGCCGTCCTCCCACCCCTCGTGTCCACCTCCGGGTACACGTCTCGCGAGCACCTACTCCCCAATGTCCCATATTCGGGCAAAACCGGGGCGCGGGAAGAGGTGCGGAAAGGGGCGCGTGACCGGCGCCCGCCGCCCGCGCGCAAGGCCTGTCCGCCCCCGTATTGGTATCCGTCCGCTCTTGCGACCTTTTCGCAACAACGCACATCATTGAAAGGTTGCCGAGCGACCCGCTCGGAGCGATCCGCTCACCGCCCGAGTGCCTCCCCACGCTCGTGCACCGCACCTTTCCAGGAGTGCGCGCATGCATGTACCCGACGGATTCATCAACGCTCCCGTCTCCGTGGCCGCCGGTGCCGTCGCCGCCGGTGCCGTCGCCGTCAGCCTCCGCGGCGCACGGCGCGAACTCGACGAGCGGACGGCGCCGCTCGCCGGACTGGTCGCGGCCTTCATCTTCGCCGTGCAGATGCTGAACTTCCCGGTCGCGGCAGGCACCAGCGGCCATCTGCTCGGCGGCGCGCTCGCGGCGATACTCGTCGGGCCCTGCACCGGGGTCCTGTGCGTCTCCGTCGTCCTGCTCATGCAGGGCGTCCTCTTCGCCGACGGCGGCCTGACCGCGCTCGGCGTGAACATCACCGTGATGGCCGTGGTCACGACGGTCGTCGCGTACGCGCTCTTCCGCGGCCTCGCGACCCTGCTGCCGCGCGGGCGCCGCTCGCTCACGGCCGCCGCGTTCGTCGCGGCCCTGCTCTCCGTGCCCGCGGCGGCCACCGCCTTCACCTTCCTCTACGCCATCGGCGGCACCACCGACGTCCCCATCAGCAAGGTCGCCACCGCCATGATCGGCGTCCACGTCCTCATCGGCATCGGCGAGGCCACGATCACGGCGCTCACGGTCGGCGCGGTCATCGCCGTGCGCCCCGACCTGGTCCACGGCGCCCGCGGCCTGACCGCACCGCTCAAGCTGCGCGTCAACGGCGAGCTCGTCGACGCCCCGGCCGCCACCCCGGCCGCGGCCCCCCGCTCCCCCCGCAAGCTGTGGGCCGCCGGCATCCTCACCTCCCTCGTCCTCGCGGGCTTCGTCTCCTTCTACGCCTCCACGAACCCCGACGGCCTGGAGAAGGTCGCCCACGACAAGGGCATCGACAAGAAGGAGGAGGAGCACGCCGCGTCCGACTCCCCGCTCGCCGACTACGGGGTGAAGGACATCACCAACACCCGTCTCTCCGGCGGTCTCGCGGGCGTCATCGGCGTCGGCGTCACCGTCGTCGCGGGCAGCACCGTCTTCTGGGCGGTGCGCAGGCGGCGCCCGGCCGGGACGGACCCGGCGGCCACGGACGCCGCCACGGCAGCGGTGCCCGAGCGCGCCGAGAGCCTCTGACATGGGCGCGGGCCACGCCCACCGCCTCTACCGGCACGGCCACTCCCCGGTGCACGCCCTGCCGCCGCACACGAAGCTCACCGCGGTCCTCTGCTTCGTCGTGGTCGTGGTGTCCACGCCGAGGGAGGCGGTCTGGGCGTTCGCCGCGTACGCGCTGCTGCTCGCGTCCGTCGCGTACGCGGCCCGCGTGCCGCCCCTCTTCCTGCTCAAGCGCCTCCTGATCGAGATCCCCTTCGTGGCGTTCGCGGTGCTGCTCCCGTTCGTGGCGCAGGGCGAGCGCGTCGACGTCCTCGGCCTGTCCCTGAGCGTCAACGGCCTGTGGGGCGCGTGGAACGTCCTGGCGAAGGGCACCCTCGGCGTCGCCGCCTCCGTCCTGCTCGCCGCGACGACGGAACTGCGCGAGCTGCTCCAGGGGCTGCAGCGACTGAAACTGCCGCCGCTGCTCGTACAGATCGCTTCCTTCATGATCCGGTACGGCGATGTCATCGCGGACGAGATGCGGCGCATGCGGATCGCGCGCGAGTCCCGCGGCTTCGCGGCGTCCGGCGTGCGCCACTGGGGCGTACTCGCCAAGTCCGCCGGGGCCCTCTTCATCCGCTCGTACGAGCGGGGCGAGCGGGTGCACCTGGCGATGGTGAGCCGGGGCTACGCGGGCTCGATGCCGGTCATCGACGAGGTGACGGCGACCGGGGCCCAGTGGACGTACGCGCTGACCCTCCCCCTGACCGCCCTCGTCGTCTGCCTGTTGGGATGGACCCTGTGACCGCTCTTCCCGCCTCCCTGGAGGTCTCCGGCCTCGCCTACGCCTACCCCGACGGCCACCAGGCCCTGTACGGCGTCGACCTGGCGATCCACCGCGGGGAGCGCGTCGCCCTCCTCGGCCCGAACGGCGCGGGCAAGACCACCCTCGTCCTGCACCTCAACGGCATCCTCACCGGCGGCGCGGGCACCGTCACCGTCGCCGGACTCCCCGTCGGCAAGCGGCACATGGCGGAGATCCGCCGCAAGGTCGGCATCGTCTTCCAGGACCCCGACGACCAGCTGTTCATGCCGACGGTCCGCGAGGACGTGGCGTTCGGGCCCGCGTCGGCGGGAGTGCGCGGGCCCGAGCTCGAAGCGCGGGTGCTCAAGGCGCTCGGCCAGGTCGGCATGGCCGCGTACGTGGACCGCCCGCCGCATCACCTCTCCTTCGGGCAGCGGCGCCGCGTCGCCGTCGCGACGGTCCTCGCCATGGAGCCGGAGATCCTCGTCCTCGACGAGCCCTCCTCCAACCTGGACCCCGCCTCCCGCCGCGAACTCGCCGACATCCTGCGCACCTTGGACGTCACGGTCCTGATGGTCACCCACGACCTGCCGTACGCCCTCGAACTCTGCCCCCGCTCCCTGATCCTCAGCGAGGGCGTGATCGCCGCCGACGGCCCCACGGGCGACCTGCTCGCCGACGAGGACCTGATGCGAAGCCATCGCCTGGAGCTGCCCTTCGGCTTCGATCCGAAGTCGGTACGGGCGGTTCGCTAGTGGAATCTTCGGTAGCGGCGGGCTGTTGTGCCGGACATGGACCGCGACATGGATCGTGACATGGACCGTGACATGGGCATAGAGGTGCACGGCACGACGGCGCCCGGCTACGAGCCGGTCCGGGACGCCTTCGTACGCAACTTCACCGCGCTCGGGGAGCGCGGCGCCGCCGTGGTCGTGTACCGCGACGGGCGGCGGGTCGTCGACCTGTGGGGCGGCGCCAAGGACGCCGACGGGGACGGGAGTTCCGCGCGCTGGGAGCACGGGACCGCCCAGGTCGTCCGGTCGGCGACCAAGGGCGTCGCCGCCGCCGCGCCGCTCCTGCTCCACCAGCGCGGACAGCTCGACCTCGACGCGCCCGTCGGCGCGTACTGGCCCGAGTTCAAGGCGCACGGCAAGGAGCGCGCCCGGGTCCGCGACCTCCTCGCCCACCGCGCGGGCGTGCCCGCCCTCGACCGGCCGCTGACCCCCGCCGAGGCGGTCTGCCCCGACCTCGCGGCCGCCGTCGTCGCCGCGCAGCCGCCCTTCTGGGAGCCCGGCACGGACCACGGCTACCACGCGCACACCTACGGCTGGCTGGTCGGCGAACTCGTCCGGCGCGTCACGGGCCGCGACATCGGGGAGTGGCTCGCCCACGAGGTCGCGGGGCCGCTGGGGCTCGACCTGTGGGTGGGTCTTCCGGAGGCGGAGGCGGGGCGCGTCGGCCGCCTCGGCCGCGTCGACCCGACCACCGGTCCCGGCGGTCGTGGCGGCGCCGGTGGTCTCAAGACGCGGGCCAAGCCGCGCGTCGCCGAGGCCTACGCCGATCCCGCGTCCCTGACCCGGCGCGCCTTCGGCGTCATCGACCCGCTGCCCGACGAGAACGACCCCCTCTACCGGTCGGCGGTCCTGCCCGCCTCCAATGGCGTGGCCACCGCGGACGGGCTCGCCCGGTTCTACGCCTCCCTGATCGGCGAAGTCGACGGCGGGCCCCGCCTCTTCACCCCCGAGACCGTCGCCCTGGCCCGCGGCGAGGCGTCCGCCGGTGCCGACCGGGTGCTCGTCGTGAACACGCGGTTCGGGCTCGGATACATGCTGCACGGGGGTGCGGCGCCGCTCCTCGGCCCCGGGTCCTTCGGGCACCCCGGGCGCGGGGGCGCGCTCGGCTTCGCCGATCCGGAGGCGGGGGTGGGGTTCGGGTACGTGACGAACGGGATGCGGAAGGGGGTGACGGCGGACGAGCGGGCGCAGGGGTTGGTACGGGCGGTACGACGCGCTACCGCGTAGGTCCCCAAGCCCGCCCCTTCCCGAACCAGGGGGCTCCGCCCCCTGGACCCCCTTTTATCCGCGCTGCGCGCTCGTCCTCAAACGCCGGACGGGCTTAAATTCTCGCCGGTGCGGCAGAGTTCCAGCCCGTCCGGCGTTTGAGGACGAGGCGCGGAGCGCCGATGAGGGCGGGTGGGTGGGGGAGGGAAAACGGTCTCGCGTGGTCCGTACATGTAACGTTAGCGTGACCTTCATGAGCGATACCGATGACTGTCACCCCCGATTCGCCACCGCCCTGCGCGAGGCGGGCCTCGACGACCTGAGAGGCCGGATCCGCCGCTTCCCGGAGCAGACCCGCACCGCCGCGGAAGCCGCCGCAGCGATCGGCTGCGAACTCAGCCAGATCTGCAAGTCGTTGATCTTCGCGGCGGACGGCACCCCGGTCCTGGTCCTCATGGACGGCGCGTCCCGCGTGGACGTGGACCTGGTGCGCCGGGAGCTCGGCGCGGAGAAGGTCACGCGGGCCAAGGCGGACGTGGTGCGGGAGGCGACGGGGTACGCGATCGGCGGGGTGCCGCCGTTCGGGCACGCCACCAAGACCCGCGTGCTCGCGGACCGTTCCCTGCTCGACCACGAAGTGGTGTGGGCGGCCGCAGGAACGCCGTACACGGTCTTCCCGATGGACCCCAAGTCCCTGATCGCCCACGCGGGCGGCACGCTCGTGGACGTGCGCGAGGCCTCCGGACCCGCTCAGTGACCCCGCTGGTCGCGGCGGCCGTCCTGCTCGCCGCCGTCACGCACGCCAGCTGGAACGCGATCGCCCACCACATCACCGACAAGCTGGTGGGGTTCACGCTGATATCGGGCGGGGGCGCCCTGATCGGCCTCGCCCTCGCCCCGTTCGTGTCCGTGCCGGACGGCGACGCGTGGCCGTACCTGATGCTGTCCGCGGCGCTGCACGTCGGCTACTACGCGCTGCTCATGTGGTCCTACCGCCTGGGGGACTTCGGGCAGGCCTACCCCATCGCGCGCGGTTCCGCCCCGCTCGTGGTGACGCTGCTCGCCGCCGTGTTCGCGGGCGAGGTGCCCGGCGGGTGGCAGGCCGCGGGGGTCGCCGTGTGCTCGGCGGGACTGACGGGGCTCGCGCTGTGGGGCATACGCGGCTCGGGGCGGCGGCCCGACTGGGTGGCCATCGGAGCGGCGCTCCTGACCGGCGTGTCGATTGCCGCGTACACCGTCGTGGACGGCCTCGGGGTGCGGGCGGCGGGCTCGTCGCTCGGGTACATCGCGTGGCTGATGCTCATCCAGGGCACGATCGTGCCGATGTACGCGGCGTGGCGCTGGCGCGGCGGCACGGCGGAGCGGCTGCGCCCCGTCGCCTGGGTCGGCCTCCTCGGCGCGACCCTCTCCGTATCGGCGTACGCCCTGGTCCTGTGGGCCCAGACCCGAGCCGACCTGGCCCCCATCTCCGCCCTGCGCGAGTCCTCCATCATCGTCGGCGCGGCAATAGGCGCCCTCTTCTTCAAGGAACGCTTCGGCGCCCCCAGGCTGGTAGCGGCCGGAGTGATGGTGGCAGGCATCGGCCTCATGCTCCACGCGGGCTGATCTCAGCCCGTCCGGCGTTTGAGGACGAGGCGCGAAGCGCCGAAAAGGGGGAAAGGGGCGAAGCCCCATAAGGAACACAAGGAAAGGCCGGGGGCCCGGGGGCGTCAGCCCCCGGTCAACAACAACGCCCGCACGATCGGCCCCGCCGTATCCCCACCATGCCCCCCGGCCTGCACCACCCCCGCCGCGGCAACATCCCCGCGGTACGCCGTGAACCACCCGTTGGGCTTCTTCTGCCCGTCCACCTCGGCGGAGCCGGTCTTCGCCCCGGAGTCCGAGCCGAGCCCAGCCATGGGCTCGGCCGCGGTCCCGGCGACCGCCGTGTAGTGCATGAGCTCCCGCAGCGCGGACGCCGTGCGCGGGGACATCTTGCGGGCCGCCGTCGCGAGCTTGCGCTTGTCGACGTCCGGCGACACCAGGTACGGCTGCCGGAACGTGCCGGACTTGACGGTCGCCGCGACCGACGCCATGTTCAGCGGGTTCATCCGCACGCCGCCCTGGCCGATGAGCGAGGCCGCCATCTGCGCGTGCGACTGCACCGGCACGGCGCCGTCGAAGGACGGCACGCCGATCGACCAGTTGTCGTTGCCGAGGCCGAAGACGTCCCTGGCCTGCTTGGTCAGGTCGTCGTCGCTGAGCTTCCTGGCCTGGCTGATGAAGGCCGTGTTGCAGGACCGCGCGAAGCTCGCCCGGAACGTGCCGCCCTTGATCTGGAACTTGTCGTCGTTCTGGAACTTCCAGCCGCCGTACGTCTCGTACTTGGGGCAGGGGTGCTTCTTGTCGACGCCCGCCAGGTTCTTCTCCAGGAGCAGCGCGGACGAGACGACCTTCATCGTCGAGCCGGGCGCGAGCGAGCCCTGGAACGCCGTGTTGAAGCCGCCGGGGCGGTTGTTGGCGACCGCGAGGATCTCGCCGGTGCTCGGCTTCACGACCACGACCGAGGCCTGCTTGCGCTTCGCGGTCTCCTTCTCGGCGCGCGCCTGCATGCGCGGACTGATCGTCGTCTTCAGCGTCCCCGGCCTGCCCGGCGCGAGGGTCAGGAGCGTCTTGTCGGGGGTGACCTTCGCGTCGTCGCTCTTGGTCTTCGTCCGCGCCGCGTCGTGCGCGTCCTTGCGGACGACCCGCAGCTCGATGCCGCCCGTGCCGCCCGCCTTCTTGCCGTACTTCTCGCGCAGGCCGTCCAGGACGTTGCCGAGCGACGGGTACGTGGCGGCGGTCAGCGCCCCGCCATTCCGGTCGAGCGCCTTGATGGGCGGGTCGCCCGCCTCGCCGGTGACGAGCCGGTCCCCGGGCTTCAGCTCCGGGTGCACGACCGAGGGACGCCAGCCGACCAGCGGCTTGCCGTCGGACGCGCGGCGCACCACGGTCAGCTCGGAGCGGTACGCGTACGGCTTCTTCTTTCCCTCGTACGAGACCGTGGCCGCCGCCTTGAACGGCACCTTGGCGCTCTTGCGGGTCGCGGGTGCGCCCGGCGTGAGCCGGACTTCGGTGATCCGCGCGTCCTTGCGGTACGACGTGAGCGCCGCCCGCGCCGCCCGCCGGTCGTCCGTCAGGGCCGCCGCGCCGGCCGAGTCGCCCTTGGCCCACGCCGCCAGGAACGACCGGGCGGTGGTGCGGACTTCGGCGGCCGTCGGCGGGCCCGACGCGACCGGCTTCTCGTCGACCTTCCCGTCCGCGCCGTCGCCGCCCGACCCGACCAGGCCGTACCCGGCGAGCCCCACACCGCACACGACCGCCACCGCCGCGCCGCCCAGCACACCCGGATGCACCTTCTTGCGCTCGGTGACGCGTCTTCTCTTGCCCACGAACCCTCCGCTGTTCCCCGTCGGCCCCCGCCGCACCTCACTCACCAAGGCCCAACCTAGCGGCACGCCTTCGGGGCACGGACCACGGTGTGGTCGGATCAGGCGACGGACCGGCCGCAGGACCGTGACGCCCCGTCAGCGGGCCGCCCGCAGGACGTCCCGCACGACCGGGCCCGCCGTGTCCCCGCCGTGCCCGCCCTCCTGCGCCACCGCGGCCGCCGCCACGTCACCCTCGTAGCCGGTGAACCAACTGTTCGGCTTCTCCTGCCCGTCCACCTCCGCGGAGCCGGTCTTGGCGCCGATGTCGGTGCCGAGCCCGGCCATCGCCTCCGCGCCCGTGCCGGACGCCGCCGTGCGCCGCATCATCTGGCGCAGCTGCGCGACCGTGCTGGGCCTCAGGCCGCGCGCGGTGGCCACGTCGCCCTCGACGAGCGACTTCGGCACGAGCACCGGCTGCCGGAACGAGCCGGTCGTCGCGGTCGCGGTCACCGACGCGAGGGTCAGCGGGTTGAGCTGCACCTGGCCCTGGCCGATGGCGTTCGCCGCCCGGTCGGGCCCGGTGGAGGCGGGCACGGAGCCGTCGGCCGACGTGATGCCGGTGCGCCAGTCGCCGCGCCCCAGGCCGAAGTTGTCCCGCGCCACCTCCGAGAGTGACGCGTCGGTCAGCGGCTTCTCGTCGACGAGCTTCACGAACGCCGTGTTGCAGGAGCGCGCGAAGCTGTCGGCGAGGGTGGCCTTCTCGTTGGGCACCATGCCCGTGAGGTTGTGGAAGGTCTGGCTCTGCCAGGTCGCCGTCGCGGGGCAGGGCGCGGGGGAGCCCGCCCTGGCGACGCCCTTCTCGATGAACATCGCCGCCGTCACGATCTTCATCGTCGAGCCGGGCGCCAGCTTGCCCTCGAAGGCCGCGTTGAACTCGTCCTCGCGGTTGTTGGCGACCGCGAGGACCTCGCCGGTGCTCGGCTTGAGCGCGACCACCGACGACTCCGGGTGCTGCGCGACCGCGACCTCCGCGCCCTGCTGCGCCGCCGCGCTGAGCGTCGTCGGCAGCTTGCCTGGCCTGCCGGGGGAGAGCGTGAGCAGCGTCGTCGTACCGGCGTCGGCGGAGGCCCTGCGGACGTACAGCTCGACGCCGGGCTTCCCGCCCGCCTTGTCGCCGTACGCGGCCCGGAGCCGGGCCAGGACGGGGGCGAGCGACGGGTACTTCCCGGCCTTCAGGACGACGCCGTTCCGGTCGACCACCGAGACCGGCGGCGTCGGGGCCTCGCCGGTCTCCAGGCTCTCGCCCTCGTGCAGCCGCGGGTGCACCACCGACGGCTTCCAGTCGACCAGGGGCCGCCCGGTGGTGCGCCCGCGGACGACCGTGAACTCGGACTTGTACGCGAGCGGCTTGCTGCGGCCCTCGTACGACACCGTGGCGCGGACCGTGAACGGCACCCGGTCCCCGCTGACCCGGCCCGCCTGGAGCCGGACCTTCCGGATGTGGGCGTCCTCGCGGTACCCGGTCAGGGCGCGCGCGGCCGACGCGGCGTCATTGGTGTAGGTGGCCGCCCTGTTGGGGTCGCCCTTCGCCCACGCCGCGAGGAACTTGGCGGCGGTGTCGCGCACTTCCGTGCCGCTCGGCGGGCCCTTCTTCACCTCTGCGGATCCCGCGGATGAACTCCCGTCGTCAGTGAGCGCGTTCACCACGTTGTACGTGCCGTAGCCGGCACCCCCCACGACCACGGCGAACACGCTGCCGACGAGCGCTCTCTTCACGTCCTTGCGCATCAAGCGCTCCCCTCCCCAGGAATGCGCTCACTTTACGAGTGGGAAGGGAAACGCGAGACGGCTGTTATCAGAAGGTGTCCCTGATTGGCCGGACCGTTTCCGGAAACACGAGATCCGGAATTCTGCATTCACACCCAGGTGTCCAGCCACATCCGGGACCGCCAGGACTCGATGGGAATGGCCTGGCCCGTGTAGATGGGCCAGAAGTAGATGAAATTCCAGAAGATCAGCAGGACCAGGACGCCCGCGGCCGCCGCCCCCGCGACCCGCCGCCGCTCGCCCGAGCCCGGCGGCCCGAGCATCGCCCCGACCAGCATCGCCACCGCCAGACACAGGAACGGCACGAACACGACCGCGTAGAAGAAGAAGATCGTCCGCTCCTGGTACATGAACCACGGCAGATAGCCCGCCGCGACCCCGCACACGATCGCGCCCGCCCGCCAGTCCCGGCGGAAGAACCACCGCCACAGGACGTAGAGCAACGCGAACGCCGCCGCCCACCACAGCAGCGGCGTGCCGAGCGCGAGCACCTCGCGCGCGCACTTCTCCTTCGTGTCGGCCGGACAGCCGTCCTTGCCGGGCAGCGGCGACTCGTAGAAGTACGACACCGGGCGCCCGTCGACGATCCAGCTCCACGGGTTGGACTGGTACGTGTGCGGCGACGAGAGGCCGACGTGGAACTCGTACACCTGGTGCTCGTAGTGCCACATGCTGCGCAGCCAGTCCGGCAGCCAGGTCCAGTTGCCGCCCTTGCCGTCCGTCGCCGCCCAGTTGCGGAAGTAGCCGCCCGTGCCGTCGCTCGGCGACAGGATCCAGCCGAGCCAGGACAGGACGTACGTGCCGATCGCGACCGGCACCGTCGCCACGAACGCGGGCACCACGTCCTTGCGCAGGACCGCCGCGTACGGCCGACGCGCCCCCGCGACGCGCCGCGCACCCACGTCCCAGGCCACCGTCATCAGGCAGAAGAACACCATGATGTACAGGCCGTTCCACTTGGTCGCGAAGGCCAGACCGAGGCAGAGCCCGGCCGCCCAGCGCCACGGCCGCCACCCCAGGCGCACCGTCTCGGCGACGTACCTGTCGGGCCGCGCGACCCCGTCCTCGTCCACCGGAAGAGCCGCCGCGAGGCGCGCCCGCGCCTTGTCCCGGTCGACCAGGAAGCAGCCGAACGCGGCGAGCACGAAGAACATGAGCACCTGGTCGAGCAGCGCGGTGCGGCTCATCACGAAGTGCAGCCCGTCCACGGCGAGCAGCGCGCCCGCCAGGCACCCGAGGAACGTGGAGCGAAAGAGCCGTCGGCCGATCCGGCACAGCATCAGGACCGACAGCGTGCCGAGCACCGCCGTCATGAAGCGCCAGCCGAACGGGTCGAAGCCGAACAGCCACTCGCCGATGCCGATGACGTACTTGCCGACCGGCGGATGCACCACGTACGCGGCGTCCGACGGCAGCGCTATGCCGTCGCCCTGCGTCACCACCGCGTCATTGATCTTGTCCGGCCAGCTCAGCTCGTAGCCGCGGTGGATGAGCGCCCAGGCGTCCTTCGCGTAGTACGTCTCGTCGAATATCACCGCATTCGGGCTGCCGAGGTTCCAGAACCGCAGCAGCCCCGCCACGAGCGCGACGAGCACCGGACCGCCCCAGGCCGACCAGCGCACGAGCCGCTCCGCGAGCTGCTGCGGCACCCCGAGCGCCGCCCACATCCGGGACGCGGGCTCGGCGTACGGCGGGACGAGCCGCGCCCGCACGTCGGCCGTCGGCCGCGCCCCGTAGCCGAAGCGGCGGAGGCGGTGCCGCCACGGTGACGGTCGGCGCTCCGTGGCCGTCTGGCCCTCGCGGGTGTCCGGGGAAGACGCGGTACTGGTCACCGCGCCATCGTAGGGAACCAGACTGTGTCAGTCCCGCGCCCTGCCCCTGCGAGGATGGAACCGTGACAGGAAGCGCAGATCCACGCCCCGACAACGCCCCCGGCCACGGCCCCGACGGCGGCGGCACGCTGGTCCTCGCCGGTACGCCGATCGGTGACACCGCCGACGCGCCGCCCCGGCTCGCCGCCGAGCTCGCGGCCGCCGACATCGTCGCCGCCGAGGACACGCGTCGGCTGCGGCGCCTCACGCAGGCGCTCGGCGTGCAGGTCGGCGGGCGTGTCGTGTCGTACTTCGAGGGCAACGAGGCGGCGCGCACGCCCGAGCTCGCCGACGCGCTCGAAGGGGGCGCGCGGGTGCTCCTCGTCACCGACGCGGGCATGCCGTCGGTCTCTGACCCCGGCTACCGGCTCGTCGCCGCCGCCGTGGAGCGCGGCATCCGGGTCACCGCCGTGCCCGGGCCCTCCGCCGTCCTCACCGCCCTCGCGCTCTCCGGCCTGCCCGTCGACCGCTTCTGCTTCGAGGGCTTCCTGCCGCGCAAGGCCGGCGAGCGCCTCGGCCGCCTCCGCGAGGTCGCGGACGAGCGCCGCACCCTCGTCTACTTCGAGGCCCCCCACCGCCTCGACGACACCCTCGCCGCGATGGCCGAGGCCTTCGGCCCCGAGCGGCGCGCGGCGGTCTGCCGCGAGCTCACCAAGACGTACGAGGAGGTCCGCCGCGGCCCCCTGAAGGAGCTCGCGGCGTGGGCCGCCGAAGGCGTGCGCGGCGAGATCACGGTCGTCGTGGCCGGGGCGCCCGAGCCCGGTCCGCAGGACCTGACGCCCGAGGAGCTGGTGCGGCGCGTGCGCCTGCGCGAGGACGCCGGCGAGCGGCGCAAGGAGGCGATCGCGGCGGTGGCGACGGAGGCGGGCATCCCGAAGCGGCACGTCTTCGACGCGGTAGTAGCCGCCAAACAGTCCCCCGCTCCTTGACCTCCCCCGCCCCTGCGCACAGGTACCGCCGCTAACGCGGCGGCATCTTCCCGCCCGCCCACCCACTACCAACCGTCCCGTCCGCACCCGCCGACGGCGGCCAACCCCCACCAGAGGCGTCCACCCCCTGGGAGGGCAGAAACGGGCGGGCGGGTGGGAAAAACCCGCCGCGGTAGCGGCGGAAACCCCCCACCGGCCCGCACCCGGGCCCGACGCGCCTCCGGGCGGCCGGAGACGCGTGGGGGGTGGCGTGCGGCTGGAAACAGATGGGTGTACGGGGACGGGACATGACACGCCCCGCCCCCGGCGCGAAGCCGTACGTGCGGGGCGCACAGCCCTCCGGCCTGCGCCTTTCCCCGCCCCCTACGCACGCTTTTATTCCGCTGGGCGGCCCATCCCCTGGCAAAGGACTATCGTGAAATGCAAAGGCACGAGCCGCGCCTCAGGCTGATTTCCTATGGAAATCCCAAATCGGGCCCAACACTCGACAGGTCTGATGCGCTCGCTCCGGGAAAGGCGTCCACTGGTTGACAGGGGCGCACCCGCCCCTCGCCGTCGGCCCCCGGCCAGAAGACGGCGCTTGTCCAGCGGACAAGAGGAGCTGGCATGAGTGAGATCGCAGACACCGGCCACCGCACCACGGCCGTCAACGTCGCCCACGAGTCCTACGCATTCGCGTGCATGCGCTGCGGGCACGGCTGGGAGCAGTCGTACGAGATCGAGCATCACGTGGACGCGAAGGGCCAGGAGTTCGTGACGTACTGGGCCGGCGGGCAGCGCGTGCCGTCCCCCCTGACCCGGCCCACGTGCCTGAACTGCGGCGGGCACGTCGTGCGGATCATGCGGGCGGGACAGGTGTCATCCGTGCGGTCGGCACTCGAGTCCCTGCACCGGCAGCACCACCCCGCGCCCGCGGCCGCCTCCGGTGGCGGCGAGCCCGACCCGGCCGCCGCCGCCACCGTCGACGCCGACAAGCCGCACCACTGGCACCTGTCCGACCTGCTCCATCCCTTCCGCAAGGCGGGCTGACCCCAGGGCGGCCCCGGCGCGACCCCTTCGTAGGTTCGTAGGATCGGGGTATGCCTGCCGACACCACCCCGCCCCCGGCCCCCGCACCGCTCCAGGTGCCGGTCGCCGACTCCCACACGCACCTCGACATGCAGCCCGGCACCGTCGAGGAGGCGCTTGCCAAGGCCGCCGCCGTGGGCGTGACCACGGTCGTGCAGGTCGGCTGCGACGTGGCGGGATCCCGCTGGGCCGCCGAGACCGCGGCGGCGCACGCGGCCGTCCACGCGGCGGTGGCGCTGCACCCGAACGAGGCGCCCCGCATCGTGCACGGCGACCCCGACGGCTGGTCGCGGCAGGGCGCGCGCCCCGCGGGGGGCGAGGGGGCGCTCGACGAGGCGCTCGCCGAGATCGACCGGCTCGCCGCGCTGCCGCACGTCAAGGGCGTCGGCGAGACCGGCCTCGACCACTTCCGCACGGGACCGGAGGGCATGGCCGCGCAGGAACGGTCCTTCCGCGCCCACATCGAGATCGCCAAGCGGCACGGCAAGGCCCTCGTCATCCACGATCGCGAGGCCCACGACGACGTGCTGCGCGTCCTGAAGGAGGAGGGCGCCCCCGAGCGCACCGTCTTCCACTGCTACTCCGGCGACGCCGCCATGGCCGAAGTGTGCGCGGAGAACGGCTACTTCATGTCCTTCGCGGGCAACGTCACGTTCAAGAACGCGACGCCCCTGCGCGAAGCGCTCGCCGTGGCGCCCCTCGGCCTGGTCCTCGTGGAGACCGACGCGCCCTTCCTGACGCCCGCCCCGTACCGCGGACGGCCCAACGCGCCCTATCTCATTCCGGTCACGGTGCGCGCCATGGCCGAGGTGCGGGGCATCGACGAGGACGCCATGGCCGCGGCGATCGCGTCGAACACGGCCCGAGCCTTTGATTACTGATCGATAACGACCGAAGCGTTCCGAAGGCTGAAAGACCAGGGCAACAGTGCGACACAGAGTAGTCACGCTGCTTTGGAGAGTGACGACAGCTCCGCTAGGTTCGGCGAGCCGATCTGCACTTGGCTTGTCAGTGGTCACTTGTCAGCTGGAGCGCCGTCGTGAGCAAACCGCCGTACGAGACGTATGGGCAGCCGCAGTACGCGCCGTACGAGCCGCAGGGCCCGGGCCCGTACGACGCGGCGTACGGGACGTATGACACGTACGACGCCTACGACGCGTATCAGGCCGCGTACGGCGGACACCACCAGGACACCTACCGGGCCGCGTACGAGGGCCCCGGCGGGACGGTCGCGGACGAGGGCTTCACCCCGGCGCAGCCGGAGCCCCCGCTGCTGCCGCGACAGGCCTCCGTCCCCGAGAGCGACGTCGGCGACGAACGTGGGGCGGGCGACGAGGTCGGCGAGGTCGGCGAGGGCGGTGCGGGCGTCCGCTCGGCGGGGCGGGCCCGGGCGCGGCGGGCGTCCCGGCGCAAGAAGGGCGGCGACAGGGCCGACGGGTTCCGCCGCCTCGTCCCGCAGGCCCTCGTCGTCGCCTTCCTCGCCGGCGGCACCTCCGCCTTCGTCGCCAACGACAAGGCCGTGCACCTCAGCATCGACGGCAGGTCCCGCACCCTGCACACCTTCGCCGACGACGTCGGCGAACTCCTCGCCGACGAGGGCGTCGACGTCGGCACCCACGACATCGTCGCGCCCACCGCCGAAACCGTGCTCGCCAGCGGCGACGAGATCGCCGTCCGCTACGGCCGCCCCGTCCAGCTCACCCTCGACGGCAAGCGCCGCCAGGTGTGGACGACTGCCCGCACCGTCGACGGCGCCCTGCGGCAGCTCGGCGTCCGCGCCGAGGGCGCCTATCTCTCGACGTCCCGCAGCAAGCGCATCGCCCGCGAGGGCCTCGACCTCGACGTCCGTACCGAGCGCACCGTGACGATCATGGCCGACGGCCGGGCCCGCACCATCCGCACCAACGCGGCGACCGTCCGCGAGGCCGTCGAGGAGTCCGGCGTCACCCTGCGCGGCTCCGACACCACCTCCGTGCCGCCGGACAGCTTCCCGCGCGACGGGCAGACCGTCACCGTCATGCGCATCTCCGGCAGGAAGGAGGTGCGCGAGGAGCCCATCCCGTTCGACGTCCGCCGCGTCGACGACGACTCGCTCATGCGCGGCACCGAATCCGTCGTCCAGGCCGGGCGGGAGGGCACGCGCCGCATCACCTACACCGTGCGGACCGTCAACGGCGTCAAGCAGAAGCCCAAGCGGATCAGGACAGAAGTGGTCCGGGAACCGCAGACGCGGGTGGTGAAGGTCGGCACGAAGCAGCCGCCGACGGCCGTCGCCGGGGCCGACGGGCTCAACTGGGGAGCCCTCGCGGCGTGCGAGTCCGGGGGCCGGGCCGGGGCGGTGGATCCCTCCGGTACGTACGGAGGGCTCTACCAGTTCGATACGCGGACGTGGCAGGCGCTCGGCGGTGCGGGGCGTCCCCAGGACGCGCCGGCGGCGGAGCAGACGTTCCGGGCGAAGAAGCTCTACGTCCAGCGGGGTGCCAGCCCTTGGCCCCACTGCGGTCGGCGCCTCGGCGGCTGACCGCCGGCTGCGCGTCGGCTGCGCGTGGGGTGGGTGGGCGGGGTAGCTCCCGCCGCGAAGCGGCGGGCCGGAGGCGCATCGGGCCCGGGTGCGGGCCGGTGGGGGGTGCGCCGCGCTGCGCGCGGCGTTGTTTCCCACCCGCCCGCCCGTTTCCACCCTCCCGCGGGGTGGACGCCCCTCGTGGGGGTCGTCCGCCGTCGGCGAGTGCGGGCGTGGGGGCTGTGCGCACGGTGGGGTGACCGTGGACGTGGGAGGGGGGTTCGCCCCGTACTCTGGGGCGGTGAGTAGTACCGAGCACGGTGACGCCCTTCTGGGCCCCGCCGACATCCGCGACCTGGCCACCAGCCTCGGCGTACGGCCGACCAAGCAGCGCGGGCAGAACTTCGTCATCGACGCGAACACGGTCCGCCGCATCGTCCGCACCGCGGAGGTCCGCCCGGACGACGTGGTCGTCGAGGTCGGCCCGGGCCTCGGCTCGCTGACCCTCGCCCTCCTGGAGACCGCGGCCCACGTGACCGCCGTGGAGATCGACGACGTCCTCGCCGCGGCCCTCCCGGCGACCGTCGAGGCCCGCCTGCCGCAGCGCAAGGACGCCTTCGACCTCGTACACAGCGACGCGATGCTCGTCCGCGAGCTGCCGGGCCCCGCCCCGACGGCGCTGGTCGCGAACCTCCCGTACAACGTCGCCGTGCCCGTGCTCCTGCACATGCTCGACACCTTCCCCACCATCGAGCGCACGCTCGTGATGGTGCAGGCGGAGGTCGCCGACCGGCTCGCCGCGGCGCCCGGCTCGAAGGTGTACGGCGTGCCGTCGGTGAAGGCGAACTGGTACGCCGACGTGAAGCGCGCGGGCGCCATCGGCCGCAACGTCTTCTGGCCCGCCCCGAACGTCGACTCGGGCCTCGTGTCCCTGGTGCGGCGCGCCGAACCGGTGCGGACCACCGCGTCGAAGCGGGAGGTCTTCGCCGTCGTCGACGCCGCTTTCGCCCAGCGCCGCAAGACGCTGCGCGCCGCCCTCTCCGGGTGGGCCGGGTCGGCCGCCGCGGCCGAGGCGGCCCTGGTCGCCGCGGGCGTCTCGCCGCAGGCGCGCGGCGAGGCCCTGACGGTCGAGGAGTTCGCGCGGATCGCCGAGCACAAGGGGGCCGGGGCGTGAGCGTCACCGTACGGGTGCCCGCGAAGGTCAACGTGCAGCTGGCCGTCGGGCCCGGCAGGGCCGACGGCTTCCACGACCTGGCGAACGTCTTCCTGGCCGTCGGCCTGTACGACGAGGTCACGGCCACCCCGGCCGACGAGCTGCGGATCACCTGCTCGGGCCCGGACGCCGCCCAGGTGCCGCTGGACCGCACGAACCTCGCGGCCCGCGCCGCGCTCGCGCTCGCCGAGCGGTACGGCCGCCCGGCCGACGTCCACCTCCACATCGCCAAGGACATCCCCGTCGCGGGCGGCATGGCGGGCGGCAGCGCGGACGGCGCGGGGGCCCTGCTTGCCTGCGACGCGCTGTGGGGCACCGGTGCCTCACGGGACGAACTGCTCGACATCTGCGCCGAGTTGGGCAGCGACGTGCCGTTCAGCCTGGTGGGCGGGGCGGCGCTCGGCACGGGCCGGGGCGAGAAGCTCCAGGAGCTCGCGGTGGGCGGCGACTTCCACTGGGTCTTCGCCGTCGCCGACGGGGGCCTGTCCACGCCCGCGGTGTACGCCGAGTTCGACCGCCTCACCCCGGACGCGCCGCGGCCCGCGGCGTCCCCCGCGCTGCTCGACGCCCTGCGCACGGGTGACCCGGCCGCCCTCGCCCGCTCTCTCTCGAACGACCTCCAGCCCGCCGCGCTGTCCCTGTTCCCGGCCCTCGCGGACACCCTGAAGGCGGGCACGGAGGCGGGCGCCCTCGCGGCCCTGGTCTCCGGCTCGGGCCCGACGACGGCGTTCCTGGCCAAGGACGCGGAGTCCGCCTCGCGGCTCGCCGAGTCCCTCCGCACCTCCGGCACCTGCCGCACCGCCCGCCCGGCCACCGCACCGGCCCCCGGAGCCACCGTCCTCTAACCTCCACAGTCCCGTCCCCTGCGCACAGGTACCGCCGCTAACGCGGCGGCTTCGGGGGGGGCCCCCCCCCCCCCCCACCCCCCCCCCCCCCCCCCACCCCCCCCCCCCCCCGCCCCCCCCACCGCCGGCCCCCCCCCCCGGGGCGGCAGGAGCGCGCG
>NZ_JBHYJH010000157.1:0-20778 GCF_042740445.1 Streptomyces sp. NPDC059003
CCCCCAGGGAGGGGGAGGTCAGGTGGCCGCGGCCTCGGTCAGGTAGGCCGCGGCCCGCGCGGCGTCGTAGAAGTAGTCCTCGAAGTCCCCGGGATCGTTGAACCCGTTCGCGAAGCGGTCGGCCACCGCGGGGAGGTCCCCGGCCGCCCCGAGGAGGGTGAGCACGTGCTCCAGAGGGGGCGCGAGCATGGCGTTGGTCCACTTCGTGACATGCCGCGCAGTCGCCCAGTAGCGGTCGAACGTCGTCTGCATCCACGCCTCGTCGAAGGGCCGGTCCCCGTGGGCGACGATGGCGTCCAGGTACGACGCGGCGCACTTGGAGGCGGAGTTGGAGCCCTGACCCGTAATCGGGTCGTTGGCGACGACGACGTCGGCGACGCCGAGGACGAGGCCGCCGCCGGGCAGCCGCCCGACGGGCTTGCGCACGGTGGGGGCGTACCGCCCGGCCAGCGTGCCGCCCGCGTCCGTCAGTTCGGCCTTCGTGGCGCGCGCGTACTCCCAGGGCAGGAACTTCTCCAGGAGTTCGAGGGTCAGGGCGAAGTGCTCGTTCGGGTCCTTGACGCCCTGGAAGACATCGAGCGGGCCGCCGGGCACGCCCTCCCAGAAGAGGATGTCGGCCCGCCCCGACGTGGTGAGCGTGGGCATCACGAACAGCTCGCCGACGCCGGGCACCAAGTTGCAGCGTACGGCGTCGAATTCGGGGTGCTCGGGGCGCGGCCCGAGCCCGTGGACGTACGCCACCGACAGGGCCCGCTGCGGCGCGGCGTACGGCGAGCGCTCCGCGTCCCGCTCGAACATCGACACCAGCTCGCCCTTGCCCGCCGACACCAGGACCAGGTCGTAGGTGCGGGAGAAGTAGTCCAGGTCGCCGACCGCCGCGCCGTGGATGACCAGCTGCCCGCCGCGCTGGGCGAACGTGTCCATCCAGCCGGCCATCTTCACGCGCTGGTCGACGGACTGCGCGTACCCGTCGAGCCTGCCCACCCAGTCGATGACGCGCGCGCCGCCGGGGCCCGCGACGGAGACGCCGACGCCCTCGATGTTCGGGGCCTGCGACTCCCAGAAGTTCAGCTTCAGATCACGCTCGTGCTGGAGCGCCGTGTGGAACATGCACTGGGTCGACATGACCCGGCCCGACCGGATCTCGTCGGCCGTGCGGTTGGACATCAGAGTGACCTCGTACCCCTGCGACTGGAGTCCGAGCGCTATCTGGAGACCGGACTGTCCGGCCCCGACGACGAGTATCTTCCGCATGCGTCCTTCTCCTCACTCGGGCGTCAGGTCGAGGGCGTGACCCACCAGCGCCAGCAATGACTCGATCACGGGGATCCGCTTCCGCGCGTCCATGATCATTACGGGTATCCGCGCGTCCACCGTCAGCGCCTCGCGGACGTCCTCCGCCTCGTACCGCTCGCTGCCCTCGAAGTGGTTGACGGCCACCACGTACGGCAGGCCGCAGCTCTCGAAGTAGTCGAGCGCGGGGAAGCAGTCGGTCAGGCGGCGCGTGTCGGCGAGGACGACGGCCCCGATCGCGCCGCGCACCAGGTCGTCCCACATGAACCAGAACCGCTGCTGCCCGGGCGTGCCGAACAGGTACAGGACCAGGTCGTCGTCGAGCGTGATGCGGCCGAAGTCCATGGCGACCGTGGTCGTGGTCTTGCCCGGCGTCGCGCTCAGGTCGTCGGTGTCGGCGCTGGCCTGCGTCATCAGCGCCTCGGTCTGCAGCGGCCTGATCTCGGACGCGGTCGTGACGAGGGTCGTCTTGCCCACGCCGAAGCCGCCCGCGACCACGATCTTCGTGGCGGTCGGTGCCCGCGTCAGGTCGGTCTGCCAGGCCTGCAGCTGCTCCTCGCCGGAGACGGCGGCAGAGACGTCAGAGACGGCGGAGTCCACTCAGCACCCTTTCGAGCAGTGCGCGGTCCGGCTGCCGCGGGCCGTGGCCCGTCCCGTACACGCGGATCTTTCCCTGGTCGGCGAGGTCGCTGAGGAGCACGCGGACCACGCCGAGCGGCATCTTCAGGAGCGCGGAGATCTCCGCGACCGTACGCATCCGGTGGCAGAGCTCGACGATCGCCCGCATCTCCGGCATCACGCGGGAGCTGATCGTCGGATCGCCCTGCTCCAGCTCGCGCCGCTCGTCGGCGGCCTCGAGCGCCGGGTGCACGGCCACGAACGTCTCGACGAGCAGCACGTGCCCGAAGCGGGTGCGGCCGCCGGTGAGCGAGTACGGGCGGACCCGCGCCGGCTTCCGGTCGCCGCCCCGCACGGGCAGCTTGGGGGTCTTCCCCGGCCTGACCGGCTTCTCCGGCTTGCCCGGTGGCCCCGGCGGCGCGGGGCTCATCCGGCCGTCTCCAGCGACTGGCGCAGCTCGCTGCGGAGCTCGGGCGTCAGGACGTGCCCGGCCCGGCCGACGAACAGCGCCATGTGGTACGCGACGACGGTCATGTCGCAGTCGGGCGTCGCGTGCACGCCGAGCAGCGAACCGTCGCTGATCGCCATCACGAAGAGGCTGCCCTCCGCCATCGCCACGACCGTCTGCTTGACCGCGCCGCCGTCCATCAGCTGGGCGGCGCCGAGGGTGAGGCTGCCGAGCCCGGAGACGATGGTGGCGAGGTCGGCGCTCGACCCCCGGGGCCCGGTGGGGCGCAGCGCCGGGCGGCGCTCGGCGTTGCGGACCGGGTCGGAGGAGAGCAGCAGCAGGCCGTCGGAGGAGACGACGGCGACCGAGAGGATGCCGGGGACCTCCTCGACGAGGTTGGTGAGCAGCCAGTGCAGGTTGCGGGCCTCGCTGCTCAGTCCGTGCACGATGGGCTCGTCGGACGTGCGCTCGGACGTGTGCTCGGACGTCTGCTCGGCCTCCTCCGACCCGGGGCGCCCGGGTGCTGCGGGCCGCGCGGGCTCTGCCGCTTCTGCGGGTTCTACGGGTTCTGCGGATGCTGTGGCTTCAGCGGCTTCTGCGGAAGAACCGGGCGTGCGCATGGGCACAGTCAACTGCTTGCCTCCTCGACTGGGTCCCCCGGAACATCTGCGACTTCCGTGCCGCCTGCGGTGGCTGCGGCATCTGCGGCGTCTACGGCCCGGTCGCCCCCGGCCGTCTCCCTGGTCCGGGTGGCCTCGGCCGCGGCGAGTTCCGCCTCGACGTCGCGCCGCCCGCTCCTGGCCCCCTGCTGGAACCCGCCGAGGCGGCGCCGCAGGTCCTCGGCGTCGACGGCGGCGCTCCGCGGCCCGGGCGCGATCCCGGCGATCGGGCTGACCTTCGGGGTCCGCTTGGGCAGGCCCTTGGCGGTGTAGACCTGCGTGCCCGTCTCCGGTGACACGTCCGGTACCTCCGGCGAACGTGTCTCCGGAGAAACGGTCCGCTCCGCCGGCGAGCCAGGGGGTATCCCCGGCTCGAGCAGCGGGTCCGCGTCCAGCAGGGCGTCGGCGCCGGACGGGGCGTCGTCCCGCGGCTGCGTCTTCGGGCGTGCCGACAGCTCCGGGCGGACCTCGTCGTCCGGCCGGGCGTGCGGCTCCGCCGTGTCGGGGTGGTCGGTCCCGACGGACGGTGCCAGAAGTTCGAGCGTCGTCTCCGCGGCGGCGATCAGGGGGTCCCGCTCCCCCGAACGGGCGGGCAGCACGTTGGAGTTGGCCTCGGCCTCCGAGCCGGGCAGGTGCACAAGGGGCGCCCCGGTCCGCGGGGCGGGCACGGACACCGGCGGCGCGGGCGCCTCGGTGAGGATGCCGCGCGGCAGCACGACGACCGCGGCCACGCCGCCCTGCGTCTGCTCCCGCAGCCGCACCCGCACCCCGTGCCGGGACGCGAGCCGCGCCACCACGTACAGGCCGAGCCCGAGCCCGTCGCCGCTCTCCTGGTCGTACGCGTCGTCGGCGGAGAAGTCCGCGAGGCGCGCGTTGAGTTCCCGGAGGCGCTCGACGCTCGCGCCGATGCCCTCGTCCTGCACGGAGAGCATGACCTCGCCGTTCTCCAGGAGCCACCCGGACACCTCGACGGTGGTCTCGGGGGGCGAGAACGACGTGGCGTTCTCCAGGAGTTCGGCCGCCAGGTGGCTGATGTCGTCGGCGGCGAACCCGGCGATGTGCGCGTGCGGCGGCAGCGTGGCGATGCTGACGCGTTCGTACCGCTCGATCTCGCTGACGGCCGCGCGGACGACGTCCACGAGCGGCACCGGGCCCGCGTGCTGGTGGCCGTGCTCGGCGCCCGCGAGCACGAGGAGGTTCTCGCTGTGGCGGCGCGTGACCGTGGCGAGGTGGTCGAGCTTGAAGAGCGTGGCGAGCCGGTCGGGGTCCTGCTCGCGCTCCTCCAGGTGCTCGATGACGGCGAGCTGGCGCTCGACCAGGCCGAGGGTGCGCAGGGCGAGGTTCACGAACGTGCCGTGGATGCTGCGCCGCACCCGCTCCAGGTTCGTGGCGGCCTCGGCGAGTTCGGCGCGCAGCGCGTCGCGCTCGTCGGCCATCGCCTGCCGCGCGTCGGCCATCGTCTGGCGCTGCCCGATGAGGTGCTTGCGGTCGGCTTCGAGCGTGGTGAGCCGCTCCTGGAGGGCGAGGGCGTGACCGTGCAGCGCGTTGACGGAGCGTACGACCGCCGCGAACTCGTCGTCGCGGCCCTTGAACCGCACCGGCTCCTCGGTCGCGGGCGCGGCGGCGACGCGGGCCGAGCCGATGCGCAGGGCGGCGAGCGGGCGGGTGAGCGAGCGGGCCGTGGCCGTGCAGACGCCGACGGCGACGAGCAGCAGCACGCCGACGAGCGCGATGCGGAGCTCCAGGTCCGTGACGTCGTCGTCGCGCAGGTCCGCGAGGCTCTTGGTGCGGGCGGCGGCGAGCGCGTTCTCGGCGCCGCGCATCGCCTCGATGCGGGCGGACAGCGCCGTGTCGAGCTTCGTGCGGTCGATGCGCTGGTCGGCGGCGGACAGCGCGGGCTCGTCCGTGAGCCGGTCCAGGTACTGCTCGGCGGTGGTCACCTCGGAGCCGGTGACCGTCGACTCGTAGGTGGCGCGGTCCCTGGCGGGCGCGGCGTCCTGGAAGTCGGCGAGGGCGGCGAGCTCGCGCACGTGCGCCTGCTGGGCGGCGGCGCTCAGGTCGTCGCGGCGCTCGGTCCGGTCGGTGGACTCGCTGCCCGCCGTGGGCAGGCCCGTGACGGGGTCGGTGGTGGCCGGGCGGGGCACGGCGAGCGCGGCGAGGAGCAGGCCGCGCGCGGCGCCCGCCTGGTCGACGGCGTGGTCGAGGTCGGCGAGCGCGAACCCTCCGGAGCCCGCGCGCGGCGGCAGCTTCTCGGCCAGTTCGCGGGTGAGGCCGTGGAGTTCGGTGATGGCCTTCGCGTACGCCTTGTGGGCGTCGATGGCGCTGCTCTTGCCGGTGAGGGACGCCCTGCGGACGGCGGCGAGGTCCGCGAGGTCGCGGCGGAGCCCGGCGGTCACGGAGCTGTTGGTGCTGGCGTCGGCCGCCGCCTCGCGCAGCTCCTCGATCTGCCGGTCCACGCGGGCGCTGCGGCTCTCCGACAGGCCCTTGCCGTCGGGGCGGCCCGCGGCGACGTACGCGGTGACCTCGTCGCGCTCGTCGGCGAGGGAGTGGCTGAGCGTGACGGCCTGCTGGGTGAGCTCGGAGAGCGTCACCAGGCTCTGGGAGTCGCCCAGTTGACCGGACGCGCTCACGATGGCAGGCGCTCCGGCACCGGCGACGGTGGCGGCGACGACCGCGACGGACACGATGAGGCGGGTGCGGACGCGGGACTTGGGGGGTGCGGTGGGGGCCGGGGCGGGGATGGTGCGGGCGTCGACGTCGGTGCCTTTGAGGGGCTCGGGGGCCTGCTCGGGGGTCCGCTCGGGGGCCTGGGGGTTCTCGGGGGTCCTGGGGTTCTCGGGGGTCCTGGGGTTCTCGGGGGTCCTGGGGTTCTCGGCGGCCTGGGGGTTCTTGGCGGCTGTGGGGTTCTGGGCGGCCCTCGGGTTCTGGGTGGCCCTCGAGTTCTGGGGGGCCCTGGGGTTCTCGGTGGCCGTGGGGTTCTGGGTGGCCCTGGGGTACTCGGCGTTCTTGGCGCCGTCGGGAGACGTGGCCGTGGGTCTGCGAGCCGTGCCCTGCGGAGACGGCGCGCCCTCCGCGACAGCGGTCCCCTGGTCGCCGGGGTCGCCCGGGGGCGTCACGCCAGGCTCCGCCCCTCCCGGGGCCGTCTGGCTGCCTTCGCGCCGAGGCCGCATTTCTTGCACCGGTGCTCGCATTCCTGTTTTCGTCTGCCCTAGGGCCCGGGTGACGATCCGTCAACGCGAGCGCTCCCGGCCCGGATCCTGACCTTGCCAGACGATTCCAGTGCCGGTACGCGGCAGTCTCGCATCGTCTGCCTGGCCACCTGAAGGAGTGAACATCGACTGGGAGTTGGCGGGCAAGTCACGCTGCGTGGCTTGCGGGCTCCGTGCGGTGTGCCGGTTGGACGTCTGTGGGCGGCTTTGGCAGGATGCGCCGCCACACCCCGTCGGAGCCGATTATTCCGGCCGAAATGCGACGCCCCGCCCGCGGCCGCCGCATCGGTCCGCGCCATGTCTCCGCGCCCACGGGACGCCCGTGCGGCACTCGGGCAGACTGGCCGAATGCGCATAGAACTCGCCACCGACCCCGGCGACCCGGACCGCCCCAACGAGGACTACGTATCAGTAGCGCTGCCCGCGTCGGGGCAGGGCGGATCACTGGTCCTGCTCGACGGCGTGACGCCGCCGTCCGACGGCGCCGGCTGTCTGCATTCCGTCCCCTGGTTCACGGCCCGGCTCGGCGGCGTACTGAGCGAACTGTCCGTTTCACTCCGGGATCTGACGCTGCCTGAGATCCTGGCGACCGCCATCTCCCGCACCGCGGACACCCACCGTGACAGCTGTGACCTTTCTCACCCACGCACCCCTCAGGCAACCGTGGTCCTCGTGCGGTGGGACGCGGAGCGCGTCGAGTACCTGGTCCTTTCCGACTCGGCGCTGCTGATCGCGGGCCCCGGCGGCGAGGTGGACGCGGTCCTCGACGGGCGGCTCGACGAACTGCCCGCCGCCGTCCGCGACCTGCGCGACGCCACGCGGGCGCTGCCGCGCGGCTCGGCCGAACGGCAGGCGAAGGGCCGCGAGTACGCGGCGGCCGTCGAGGCCCTGCGGAACGCGGAGGGCGGCTTCTTCACCGCCGCCGCGGACCCCTCCGTCGCGGCCCGCGCCATCACCGGCGAGCGGCCCCGGTCCGCCGTCACCGCCGTCGCGGCACTGACGGACGGGGCCGGGCGCTGGGTCGAGACGTTCCGCGAGGGCGACTGGGCCGACTGCCTCGCCCTGATGCGCAAGCACGGACCGCAGGAACTCGTCGACCGCGTACGGGACCTGGAGACGGCGGACCCGGACGGCGCGACGTTCCCGCGCGGCAAGCGGCACGACGACGCGGCGGTGGTGTACGCGGAGCTGTAACGGCACCGCGTTTCGGCGGCCGCCCGCCGGGACAGTAAATGCGCGGGCATTCAATTCAGTAATTCCCCGACTGATCTCCAGGGCGGCTGATCTCCAGGGCGGCTGATCTCCAGGACATTTCAACTGGCCCAGAGATCAGGAATTCTTCCTTGAAATCCCGTTCAGGGGCAGGGAAGGATCTGCGGACGAGGGAAACGCATGGTCAACTCCGGCCGTGCGCCCACGTATGCAGAACGCACGAAGGAGAATTGAATGTCCCGGCGCATGGCGGTCATCGCGGGCTCGGCGCTCGCGGCCGCGCTGGTGCTCAGCGGCTGTGGTTCGAGCGACGACGAGGACGGAAGCGACAAGGGCGGTTCGGATGCGGCCGCCGCCGAGGCGAAGGTGCTGGCCGAGGTGGCACAGCCGAAGGTCCCCGAGATGGCCGGTGCCATGGGCATGTGGACGACGGACAGGAATTTCGTCAAGGCCGGGCTCAAGAAGATATCCGGCTATCCGCTGGCCGGCGGAAAGGCCGAGTGGGAGGTCCCGCTCGCCGGCGAGGTCTGCTGGTCGTCGCAGGAGCCGACGAAGGACGGAAAGATCGCCGTCCTCTACCAGGACGCCAAGGACGACCCCGCGGTCTGCAACGAGGTCGGCGTCGTCGACCTCGCCAAGGGCAAGCTGCTCTGGCACAAGCAGAGCCTCAGCGAGTACGGCAGCGCCGAGATGTTCGACGAGGTGACGATCGGCGGCGGCACGGTCGCCGCGGCGGGCACCGGCGGCGGCGCGGGCTGGAAGCTCGACGGCACGCCGCTGTGGAAGCCGTCCGACGAGGCCTGCGGCGTCGAGGGGTACGCGGGCGACGCGACCAAGCTGATCGCGGTCCGGGACTGCGGTACCGCCGACAACCCGAAGCTCCAGGTCGAGACGGTGGACCCGACGACGCAGAAGGCGAAGTCGACGTACAGGCCGCCGCAGGGCACGGAGTACGTGCACGCGGTGTCCCTCGACCCGCTGGTCCTGGCCGCCGACGACGGCGACTCGCAGGGCGGCAGCGGCGTCTCGCAGTTCGTCACGGTCGACGACAGCGCGGCGCGGGGCAAGGAGCTCAGCCGGATCTCCGCGGGCGGCGGCAAGCACGGCAAGTTCGACGCCGACTGCCCGGCCACCGAGGTCACGGGCTGCGCCAAGCTCGCCGTCAGCAAGGAGCGCAACGCCCTGTACCTGGGCACGAACGACCCGGCGAGCAGCGCCTCCGAGGCCAAGAACGACCTGGTGTCGTACGACCTGAAGACCGGCAAGCAGCTGCGCAGGACTCCGGGCTCCGACGTGGGCCGTCTGGTGCCGGTGGGCGTCGACGAGAACGGCAAGGTCATCGCGTACCAGGAGGCCAATATCGTCCGCGAGGAGGGCGGCGCCGTCTGGCAGGCCGACCCCGCCACGCTCAAGCCCGAGAAGGTCCTGCAGAACCCGTCCGAAAGCTATGAGATGGAAGCCCGCTTCGAGACGGACCGCCGCGTGCTCTATGCCGGAAAGCGCCTCTATCTGGGCGCGGACCATGTGACGGAACCGTCGGACGTCTATAAGACGCCGCAGCCGCTGGCCGTTGTCATCGGCGAGAAATAGGCCGATAAATGGGCCAATGAATGAGTGTGTGCCGGAGAACGGTGTACTGGAGAGCGGTGCCCTGGAGAACGAGGCACCGGAGAGCGGTACACCGGAGAGCGATGCGCTAGAGCTCGGCGCGGGAATTCAGCTGGCCGAGCAGCCGGGCGAGCTCGGCGACTTCCTTGCGGTCCCAGCCGGAGAGCTGTCGGACATATCGCTCACGCCGCGCACTGCGCACCGTACGGAACCTCTCCCGGCCCTCCTCCGAGAGCCGCACGAGCCAGGCCCTGCCATCGGCGGGGTCTGGCTCCCGCGCGACCAGGCCCAGCTGTTCGAGGGCCCGCAGCTGCCGGCTCATCGTGGCCTTGCCGACGCCGATGAAGGCGGCCAGGTCCGTGGCGCGGCGCGGCCCCGTCTCGTCGAGGAACGCGAGCAGCCCGTACGCGGCCGGCTCCAGGTCCGGATGGACCTGGCGGGCCATCTCGCCGGACGAGGCCCGCGCCCGGCGGAGCAGCAGCGTCAACTCCCGCTCAAGGGCGAGGAACTCGTGGTCCACACCACCGCTCGCCCCCGGCCCGCCCGCACCGGAACGACCGCCGTGGTCCGCGTCCTCACGCATGTCAGCACCCCTGCCGCACTTTCCCGATCCTGAAAGTTTCCGCCGACCGCGGCCATCGCCGCAGCTCGCCCAGTATTTCGCAGGCGTAGACCAACGGCGGCCACCTGAGCCTCTTCCCTCAACCGGGTCTACGTGCGTAGCGTCATTACTGACATGTTCACACCAGTCACTGGTGACCTGAGGATCTGATGACTTGGTGATCCAGCGATCCAGCGATCCGGCGATCCGGTGACCCAGCGATCCAGTGACCTGATGGCATGTCGACAGGTCCCCCACCGAGTCCCGCGCGCCGTGCACCGCGACGAGCCACACTCACGGCCACGCCCACGGCGCACGCGACTCCACGAGGCCTTTCGGAGGCACGTCATGCCCGTGCACAGACCTGGCATCTCCCACAGCCGACACTCCGCGACCGGCATCCTCCTCGCAGTCCTGTCCGCCCTGTCCCTGCTGCTCGCCCTTCCGGGCGCCGCGGGGGCCGCGGACACCGCCGACGGTGACGACATCCCGCCCCGCGGCAGCGCCCGCATGGGTCAGGGCGTCATCGAACACGACGGTCAGGGCGGTCTGCCCAGCGGCGGCGGCGCCGTCCAGACGGAAGGCGTCGACGTCAGCAGCCACCAGGGCAACGTCAACTGGTCCGCACTGTGGAGCAGCGGCGTGAAGTGGGCCTACGTCAAGGCGACGGAGTCCACCTCCTACAAGAACCCCTACTTCGCGCAGCAGTACAACGGCTCGTACAACGTCGGCATGATCCGCGGCGCCTACCACTTCGCCACGCCCGACACCTCCAGCGGCGCGGCGCAGGCCAACTACTTCGTGGACAACGGCGGCGGCTGGTCGCGCGACGGCAAGACCCTGCCGGGCGCGCTCGACATCGAGTGGAACCCGTACGGCGCGACCTGCTTCGGCAAGTCGCAGAGCGGCATGGTCAGCTGGATCCAGGACTTCCTCAACACCTACAAGGCACGCACCGGCCGCGACGCCGTGATCTACACGGCCACCAGCTGGTGGAAGCAGTGCACGGGCAACTACGGCGGCTTCGCCTCCGCCAACCCGCTGTGGATCCCCCGCTACAACACCTCACCCGGTGAACTCCCGGCCGGCTGGGACTTCCACACGATCTGGCAGTACACCTCGTCGGGCCCGATCGTCGGCGACCACAACAAGTTCAACGGCGCCTACGACAGGCTGCAGGCCATGGCCAACGGCTAGCCCCCTCTCGCGTGCCGCGAGGCCCGGGACCCCCAGGGGCCCCGGGCCTTCACTTCCCCACCGCGTCCGTCACCCCGCGGCGGGAACCTGTCGCGCTCAGGCGGCCGCCGGAACCTTCAACTCAGCGGGCGCAAGCGCCAGTTCGAGCACCTGCCGGACGTCCGTCACCGCGTGCACATCGAGCTTCTCCAGGACCTCGGCCGGGACGTCGTCCAGGTCCGGCTCGTTCCGCTTCGGGATGACCACCGTGGTGATCCCGGCGCGGTGCGCGGCAAGCAGCTTCTGCTTGACGCCACCGATCGGCAGCACCCGGCCCGTCAACGACACCTCGCCGGTCATCGCCACGTCCGTCCGGACAAGCCGCCCGCTGAGCAACGACGCCAGGGCCGTCGTCATCGTGACGCCCGCACTCGGCCCGTCCTTCGGAACCGCGCCCGCCGGGAAGTGGATGTGCACACCCCGGTCCTTCAAGTCGCCCACGGGCAGCTCCAGTTCGGCCCCGTGCGAGCGCAGGAAGGAGAGCGCGATCTGCGCGGACTCCTTCATCACGTCACCGAGCTGTCCGGTGAGCGTGAGCCCGGCCGCCCCCGTCTCCGGGTCGGCGAGCGAGGCCTCGACGAACAGGACGTCGCCGCCCGCCCCGGTCACCGCGAGCCCCGTGGCCACGCCGGGCACCGCCGTGCGCCGCTCGGCCGGGTCCTGCGCCGACTCCGGCACGTGGTGCGGCCGCCCGATCAGCTCCCGCAGATCACCCTCGCCGACGGTGAACGGCAGCTCCCTGTCACCCAGTTCGTGCTGTGCCGCGACCTTGCGCAGCAGTCGTGCGACGGCCCGCTCCAGGTTGCGCACGCCCGCCTCGCGCGTGTACTCACCGGCGAGCTTGCGCAGCGCGCTCTCGTCGATCGTCACCTCACCGCCGCCGAGCCCGGCCCGGTCGAGCTGACGCGGCAGCAGGTGGTCACGGGCGATGACGACCTTCTCGTCCTCGGTGTACCCGTCGAGCCTGACCAGCTCCATGCGGTCGAGCAGCGCCTCGGGGATGGCCTCCAGAACGTTCGCCGTGGCGAGGAACACCACGTCGCTCAGGTCGAGCTCGACCTCCAGGTAGTGGTCGCGGAAGGTGTGGTTCTGCGCCGGGTCGAGCACTTCGAGCAGCGCGGCCGCCGGGTCGCCCCGGAAGTCGGAGCCCACCTTGTCGATCTCGTCCAGGAGCACCACCGGGTTCATGGACCCGGCCTCCTTGATGGCCCGTACGATCCGCCCGGGCAGCGCCCCGACATACGTACGCCGATGCCCGCGGATCTCCGCCTCGTCACGCACGCCACCGAGCGCGACCCGCACGAACTTGCGCCCCATCGCATGCGCCACCGACTCGCCCAGCGACGTCTTGCCCACACCGGGCGGCCCCACCAGCGCGAGCACGGCACCGCCACGACGGCCGCCCACGACCCCCATGCCGCGGTCCGCCCGCCGCTTGCGCACCGCCAGGTACTCCGTGATGCGCTCCTTCACGTCCTGCAGGCCCGCGTGCTCGGCGTCGAGGACTTCCTGGGCGCCCTTGATGTCGTACGCGTCCTCGGTCCGCTCGTTCCACGGCAGCTCCAGGACGGTGTCCAGCCAGGTGCGGATCCAGGAACCCTCGGGCGACTGGTCGCTCGCCCGCTCCAGCTTCTCGACCTCCTTGAGGGCGGCCTCGCGCACGTTCTCCGGCAGGTCCGCGGCCTCGACCCGCGACCGGTAGTCGTCGGACTCGTCCTCGCCGTCCTTGCCGTTGAGCTCGCGCAGCTCCTTGCGCACGGCCTCCAGCTGGCGCCGCAGCAGGAACTCGCGCTGCTGCTTGTCGACGCCCTCCTGGACGTCCTTGGCGATGGACTCGGCGACGTCCTGCTCCGCGAGGTGCTCCCGCAGCTGCTCGGTGGCGAGCTTGAGCCGGGCCGTCGGGTCCTCGGTCTCCAGGAGCTGAACCTTCTGCTCGGTGGTGAGGAACGGCGAGTACCCCGAGTTGTCGGCGAGCGCCGAGACGTCGTCGATCTGCTGCACGCGGTCGACGACCTGCCAGGCACCGCGCTTCTTCAGCCAGCTCGTGGCCAGCGCCTTGTACTCCTTGACCAGCTCGGCGGTGGCACCGGGCAGCGGGTCGGGCACGGTCTCCTCGACCTGGACGCCCTCCACCCACAGGGCCGCGCCCGGCCCGGTCGTGCCGGCCCCGATCCGCACCCGGCCGCGGCCGCGGATCAGCGCGCCCGGGTCACCGTCCGCGAGCCGGCCGACCTGCTCGACGGTGCCGAGAACGCCGGTGCCCGCGTACGTCCCGTCGATGCGCGGAACAAGCAGCACCTTCGGCTTGCTGCCACTTCCACTGGACCGAGCGGCGGCCTGGGCGGCCTCCACCGCGGCGCGTACATCGGCATCGGACAGGTCGAACGGCACCACCATGCCGGGCAGCACGACCTCGTCGTCGAGCGGCAGCACGGGCAGGGCGAGCGAGGTGTACGCCGTGGACTCAGCAGCCATGATCTCCCCTTCGGCATTCAAGTTGAGCTGTACCGACTCAATGCTCATGAGCCTGCGAATGTTCCCTCTGCCTTGTTCGCTCTGAGCGATCGCCTCTGTCGCACCCGAAATCCAGGTCAGTAACATCCCTTCATCAAGTTGACCTATTACACGTCATGGCCGCACCTCTCGGGCACTCATTACCGGTCGGCCGTTTCAGGGGTTCAGGGGTTCAGGGGTTCAGGGAGGGCGGCCATGAAGGGTGTCGACGGCATCGAGGGCGCAGCGGGTCTGTGGGGCGACGAGGTCGTGCGGGCGTGGGTCGACGGCTGGGTGGTCTCGCGGGGTGCCGCCCCGCCGATCGTGGAGCCGTGGGGGTACACGATCGACGTCGGCCAGGCGAAGCACCCGTCACGTCACGTCTTCGGCGCGGCGAACGCGGGCGTCCAGGAGGCTGACGTACGCAAGGTCGCCGCATCGGCGACGGGGGCCGATGTGTGGCTGAAGATCTTCGACGCGCCGGATCGGGTGGCGCCGTGGCTGGGTCCGGAGTGGTGGCTCGATCCCGAGGAGGGCTACTTGATGACGGTGCCGCTGTCCTCGGCCGCACCGCACGATCTGGTCGCCCCGGATGGCTACCGGCTGCGGACCTGGACACGGGGTGGCGTCATCCGTGTCGCGGTGACCACGGCGGACGGCGACTGGGCGGCGCGCGGCCAGATCGCACCGACGGGTCGCACGGCGGTCGCCGACCAGATCGAGACCTCGCCGGATCACCGCCGCCGGGGCCTGGCCAGCCTGGTGATGCGGACGCTCACCACCGCGGCGGTCGAGCAGGGCTCGGAGCTCGGCGTCCTGGCCGGAACCGTGGAGGGGCGGGCGCTGTACGAGGTGCTGGGCTGGCAGGTGGTCGCCCGCCTGACGAGCGCGCGCCGCAAGGGTCCGACGGAGTCCTGAGCGTTCCGTTCCGCCGGTCGATGCGCGACTGTCGGGCGATGTCCGCCCGCCGTCTACCGTCTGCCGCGCACCTCCCCGCTTGCCCCTCAGTCGACCGCGGGCTCGGCCTTTCTCGCGCGTATGTCCACGACGGCGTAAGGCAGTCCGGGGGCGAGGAACAGCAGCGTGCCCCACAAGGGCAGGTGGAACAGTGCTTCGTCGCCGATGGTCCAGGAGGCGAGCAGGGCGACGGGCAGCGAGGCCAGGCCGGCGATGAACCACCCTCTGAAACCGAGACCCCCTCGCCGTATCTCCCAGGTGACGGCGCCTGCCGCCAAGGCGATATTGAAGGCGACGCGGGGCGCCTCGACCGACAGGACCAGGGTCCGGTCGAAGAGGTGTGCGAGGAGCAGCAGCGAGCCGAGCACGAAGGGGGTCATCGCCGCCATGCGCAGGAGCCTCAGGTGCAGTGGGGTCCGTGCCCGCGCCCAGGCGGCGGCGAACGCCTTCACGTCGGGGCCGACCACGTCCTGCGCGGTGCGGCCCGCGGCGGCGGCCTCTTCCAGGTGGGCGGCCAGCTCGGCGAGCATCTCGCGCACCGAGGCCTCGTCGACGCCTCGGTACTCCCAGTTGCTTCGGCAGACCGCCAGGACGCGCTCCCGGGTCATCCCGGTGTCGCGCTCCGGCGCCAGCTCCGTCTTGTCAGTCGTCCCGTTCGTCATCTCGCGCTTCCCCCATGTCGCGATTCCGTGTTTCCGTTTCGCCCTGCAAGGTCCTGGAGACCGCCGCCGTGAAAGCGCTCCAGGTGACGCGGCCCCCGGCCAGCTCGGCGTGGCCCGCGTCCGTGAGGCGGTAGTACTTGCGCGGCGCCCCGCCCGCCGCGGACGGCGCGCGATAGGAGTCGACGAGCCCTGCTCGCTCCATGCGGGCGAGCAAGGGGTAGATGCTGCCCTCACTCACCAGGTCGAGGCCGCTCTCCGTGAGGGCCTCCACGAACTCGTAGCCATACCGAGGTCGTTCGGCGATGAGCGCGAGCAGGCATAGGTCGAGCACCCCGCGCAGCAGCTGGCTGCGGCGCTGGTCGTGCGACGCGGACAGCTCCTTTGCCATGCGGTACAAGATAGTCGAGAAGTATCTTGCGGCGCAAGAGTCTTTCGCGAAACTACGTGAATCGGCTTGCGGCCGCACGAAATCGTGGAGAACGCCGGGTCGGGAGTGCCGGATGAGGGCTGCCGTCCTGGCCGGAACGGAACGCCGGCGCGGAGCACCGACGCTGAACGCCGAGGCAGATCTCAGGACGCGGGCCGCCGGGGAGCAGAGCAGGAGCAAGCGCGAGCGCGAGCCGCTGGAGAAGGGAGCGCAAAGGAGGAAAAGGCAGGGCAGGCGGACCGGTCAGAGCGAGCCCGCGAGGCAGTGGGAGCAAGCCTGCGGGCCGGTCGGAGCGAGCTTGCGGGCCAGATCAGAGCGGGCCCGCAAACCAGTCGGGCAGCCCCGCGCAAATCCGGGCGAGCCCGCCAGGCCGACGCATCAGGCCCTCAGACCCTCAGGCCCCAAGCCCGCGGCCCCTCATCAAGCCCGGAAGCCCGGAAAGCCCGGAAGCCCCCAGCCCCCCAAGCCCTCAGCCTTTCAAAGCGGAACGCCCCTGCCCTCAAGGCCGGAGGCCCCCGCCTCAAGGCCGAAGGCCCCGTCCTCAAGCCCGAACCGGGCTACGCCACCTCGCCCCGCCGCGCTCCGCCCCGCCGCGCTCCACCCCGCAGCAACGGCCACGTCGCGACGCCGACGGCGAACGCGAGCAGATGCCCCCAGTTGGTCATCGGGTCGGTGAAGGCGACGAGGTCGTCGACAAGCATCGCGCCGAAGCCCGCGAGGAGCACCCAGCGCAGCCACGGCGTGAGGACCCCGGCGAGCGCCCCCACGCTCGCGGCCACCCCGAAGCTGATGCCGTAGTCGAGCCGGTGCAGTGAACTGCCGGGCAGATGTCCGGCGAGGACCGAGAGGCCGACCGGGATCTCGGTGGCCAGCGTGGCGACGACGTGCCCGAGCACGAAGACGCCCGCCGCGCGCAGGCTTCCGACGCGGCGCTCCAGCGCGGTGAGGACGAACAGGAATCCGATGGCGTACGGCGACGTGATGCCGCCCGCGACCCACAGCGCGCTGGCGACCAGGACGAACACGGGCCGGTCCGCGAGGTGCGCGACGTCCGTGCTCGACCCGTGGTGCAGCGAGGCCACCAGCGACGGGTCCGCGTGCTCGGCGAGCACCGAGGTGACCACGAGGACGACGGCGTACCCGAAGGTGAAGGGCGTCCCGACGGGCGTCGGCAGCAGTCGCCAGGGCCGCACCCCCCGAAGCCGGAGCGCAGCGGCGCCCACGGAACCGTACGCGGAAGGAGTGGCAGTCGTGCGTATGGAGGCCGGCGTGGAGGCGGCGGCGGAGGTGGCGGCGGCACCCGAGACGGCGAGCGGGCCGGAGGCCGCGACCGACGCGCCCTCTCGCGCCGGTGCCCCCTCTCGCGCCGACGCCTCTCCGTGACCGGTCCGACCGGACCCGGCGCACACCGACTCCCCATGACCGAGCCTGTCGGAGGCGGCCCGCACGCGGCGCCCGCCCCCCTGCCGGGGCACCGCGTTCAGCGTTCCCACCCCTTCAGTCAAGACGGCACCCCCGACCGCCGCGGCGTCCTCGCCCGCGGCGGCATCCCCGTCAGCACCTGCGGCGGCACCCCCGCCAGTAACCCGCTCAGTCCGGTTCACGCTGGGGCGCTCCTTCCGTCGGGGACCTTGCATCACGAATAGATCACGGCCACGCTTCACTGATCGTTCCCACGCTGTCTATGACCGACGCCACGTGAGACGCGTCTCACAGGAACTCACAGCAACCTCATCACATTCCGTGACGTCCCGCACGCCCGTCCGCCCCACCGGAGGGACGGGGGAGGAGGATGACCGGCATGCACACTCCGTACCGACCCGATCCCCCCGTGGTTCTCGACCGGCGCGAAGGCCCCTACGGCGAAGTCGTGCTCCGCCGCCACGGAGACCTGCTGCAGATCATCGCCAACGGCACGTTCCTCATGGACACATCGGACGGCCGCTCCGAACGCCTCCTCGTCGACGCCGCGTACGACGCGCTCGACGGCCTCCCGCGCGCGGGAGACGCCCCACGGCCCAGCGTCCTCATCGGCGGCCTGGGAGTGGGCTTCTCGCTCGCCCACGCCGCCGCCGACGCCCGCTGGGGCCGCATCACCGTCGTCGAGCGCGAGCAGGCCGTCATCGACTGGCACCGCGAAGGGCCGCTCGCGGAGCTCTCGCGCCGGGCGCTGGCCGATCCGCGCACCGAGATCCTGCACGCCGATCTGGTCGCATATGTCACCGGCCCATTCGCAAGCGTCAACACCTCGTCGGTTCCGGATGCCGACGCCTCCCCGGCCACGTACGACGCCCTGTGCCTCGACATCGACAACGGTCCCGACTGGACCGTCACACCGGACAACGACAGCCTCTACTCCCCCACCGGTCTCGCCGCTTGCAAGGCCCGCCTGAACCCCGGCGGCGTCCTCGCCGTCTGGTCCGCGCAGCCGTCACCCGCTTTCGGCTCCGCTCTACGGAATGCCGGATTCCAACAGGTACGTACGGAAGAGATCCCCGTTGCCCGGGGCGTACCGGACGTGGTGCATCTCGCGACAAGGGCTGCGTAGCCGAGGTGCCGTCACGCCCCGTACTCTGCTGACCGGACACCAAGCGATCACGTCAGGGGCGGGGCGATGGAGCAGACACACACCTCCCACAACAGCGCCACGGCGGCAATGCCGGGAGCTCAGCGCCGGGTGCTGGTCGTCGAGGACGACCCGACGATCGTGGACGCCATCGCGGCCCGGCTGCGCGCCGAGGGTTTCGTCGTGCAAACGGCGGCGGACGGCCCGGCCGCGGTGGACACCGCCCAGGCATGGCAGCCCGATCTACTGATCCTCGACATCATGCTGCCCGGCTTCGACGGCCTGGAGGTCTGCCGCCGCGTGCAGGCCCAGCGCCCCGTGCCGGTGCTGATGCTCACGGCGCGGGACGACGAGACGGACATGCTGGTCGGGCTCGGCGTCGGCGCGGACGACTACATGACCAAGCCGTTCTCGATGCGCGAGCTCGCCGCGCGCGTGCACGTGCTGCTGCGCCGGGTCGAGCGGGCGGCGCTCGCGGCCACGACGCCGCGCAGCGGCATCCTGCGCCTCGGCGAGCTGGAGATCGACCACGCGCAGCGCCGCGTGCGGGTGCGCAGTGAGGACGTGCACCTGACACCCACGGAGTTCGACCTCCTGGTGTGCCTCGCCAACACCCCGCGCGCGGTGCTCTCCCGTGAGCAGCTGCTCGCGGAGGTGTGGGACTGGGCGGACGCCTCCGGCACCCGCACCGTCGACAGCCACATCAAGGCGCTGCGCCGCAAGATCGGCGCGGAGCGCATTCGCACGGTCCACGGGGTCGGGTACGCCCTGGAGACCCCGACGCCATGACCCCGGAGCCCGGCGCCGCGGGCAGGGCGGCCGACGCGGTCGGAGTCCCCGGCCGCGCGATCGGCACGCACGGCGCGCCGGAGAGTCCGGGCAGCACCCCGGGGAGCCCGGGCGGCACCCCGAAGGGTCCGGGCGGCGCTCCGGAGAGCGTGGGCGGCGCCCTGGGCGGTACCGTCCACGGCACCCTGGACATCGTCCGGACGTGGCGCTGCGACCGGGGCGGAGGTTTCGGGATGAGCAATCCCTTCGGAGGCCTCAGGCCGTTCTCGATCAAGACGAAGCTCGGCACACTGGTCGTCGTCTCGGTCTTCATCACCACCGGCCTGCTCATCGTGGCCTCGAAGACAGAGACCGAGCTGCGCTTCATCACGGTCTTCTCCGTGATCGCCACGCTGCTCATCACCCAGTTCGTGGCCCACAGCCTCACCGCGCCGCTCGACGAGATGAACTCGGTGGCCCGCGCCGTCTCGCACGGCGACTACACGCGCCGCGTGCGCGGGGCCGACCGCCGCGACGAGCTCGGCGACGTGGCGATGACGATCAACCGCATGGCGGACGACCTGGAGGCCCAGGACCAGCAGCGCAAGGAGCTCGTCGCCAACGTCTCGCACGAACTGCGCACGCCGATCGCCGCCCTCCGCGCCGTCCTGGAGAACGTCGTCGACGGGGTGTCGGCCGCCGACCCGGAGACGATGCGCACGGCCCTGAAGCAGACCGAGCGCCTCGGCCGCCTCGTGGAGACCCTGCTCGACCTGTCCCGGCTCGACAACGGCGTCGTACCGCTCAAAGCCCGGCGCTTCGAAGTGTGGCCCTATCTGTCGGGCGTCCTGAAGGAGGCCAACATGGTGGCCTCCGCGCGCAAAGGGATGCCGTCCGGCTCCGGCAGTCACACGCGTACGGACGTCCATCTGCACCTGGACGTGTCGCCCCCTGAGCTGACCGCGCACGCGGACGCCGAGCGGCTGCACCAGGTCGTCGCCAACCTCATCGACAACGCGGTGAAGCACAGCCCGCCGCACGGCCGTGTCACGGTGCGTGCCCGGCGCGGCCCCTACGCCGAGTCCCTGGACCTGGAGGTGCTCGACGAGGGCCCCGGCATCCCCGAGTCGGAGTGGCACCGCGTCTTCGAGCGCTTCAACCGGGGCGCGCACGCGGGTGCCCCGTCCGGCGGCGACGGCGGAACCGGGCTCGGGCTCGCCATCGCGCGCTGGGCCGTCGATCTCCACGGCGGGCACATCGGGGTGGCCGAATCGGTTCGTGGTTGCCGGATCCAGGTCAGTCTTCCGGGCCTGCCGGAAGACTGATGTTGACGTAAAGTTCGACGTGGAAGCGGTGCGGGGGCGCACGACAGTGCCCTATGCGCGCCGCAGCCGCGTGTCGACGTACCCAAGACGCGAACAGACGGGTCACAGCCGTCTCGAAAGGGTCTCCACGCGGCGCCGAGCCATAGGCAAACCTCGCTTGTTTCCCGCCAATCACAGCGCCGAAACCCCCAATCCGGTGTGACTTACGCGACGGATGACCGGCCCGGTCTGCACCGGACGAGGTTGGAGGCGTAGCCTTTATTTCCGCTGTCCATCACCTTGTGAAGCGGAAGAGGGCGGTTGCCGCCGTGTCGCCACAGTCCCCCAGTAACTCGAGCACTTCGACCGACCAAGAAGCGCAGGGCAAGAACCCTGCTGCCGCGTTCGGTCCCAATGAGTGGCTCGTCGACGAGATCTATCAGCAGTACCTCCAGGACCCGAATTCGGTCGACCGTGCCTGGTGGGACTTCTTCGCCGACTACAAGCCGGGGGTAGGCGCCACTGTCGCCGCCGCCCCGGCCAAGCCGGCGGGTGACACGGCCGCGGGGGCCGCGTCCACCACGTCCCAGGCGGCAGCAGCCGCCCCGGCCGCCCCCGCCGCGGCTCCGGCTCCGGCTCCGGCCGCCCCGGCGGCTCCCGCTGCCCCGGCCGCTCCGGCCGCCCCCGCGGCTCCGGCTGCCCCGGCCGCGCCCGCCG
>NZ_JBHYJH010000158.1:0-20674 GCF_042740445.1 Streptomyces sp. NPDC059003
CACCCCGAGGGGTGCGGCCCCCACCCCCGTAGACCCAGCGGAGCGTCAGCCGCAGCCACCGCCGCACTGGCAAGGCCCGCCGGACTGGCAACCGCAGCTGCAGCCGGGACCGCACTGGCAACCGTTGGCACAGGTGTCGCGCTCGGGGGATTCGGCCATGGTCTCCTCCTCGAAGGCGTGAGGCGTACTGCCTGCTATCCATTCCATGCACCGCTCAACGGGGCGCGTCAACGGCGCACATCCGCGCACGCCCGCCCACCGAACGCTGGTCGCCGCCTCTCGCGCCCCCCTTCCCTGCCGTAGGCACGGCTTGAGCTGCGCCGCGCAAAGGGAGTTCCAGACCCGGGCAGTAGGTCGGCGCCGTTCTCATGTTCCCCGCAGAGCGGACCCGTCAGGAGCCCCTGCCCGTCTCCTCATTCGTACGCGCGCATGAAGCCCCTCGTTGCCACCCGAGGGCGGGACCTGGCGCGGCCTGCGCCGTGTGATGAGGGACACTCTTCAGGTCTACTCCAGCCGAGGTCGATTAGCCACATGTCTTTTGGGTATGAGCTGACCGATAGCGGCTGTCAAGCATGCGCCATTAGAGTACTCCGAAGTGATGACGGCTGAACGAACCCGTACGATGGGTAGGTTTCGGCACTCAAAGTGCAGACCCGCTGTCACACAGTCGAAGGAGCACCATGCCCACGGTCGTGGACCCGAGCCTCAATCGCCGCAAGCTGCGTCTCGCCCTCAAGGCGGCACGTGACAAACGCGGTCTGACGCAGCGTGAGGCGGCGGACACTCTGGAGTGGTCGCTGTCGAAGCTCATCCGCATCGAAGCGGGTACGGTCAGCCTCTCCGTCACGGACCTGCGCGCGATGCTCCACGAGTACGGAGTCGACGACCCCGGCGTCGTCGCCGAGCTGGAAGAGGCCGCCCGGGGCAGCAAGGGCCAGTCCTGGTGGACGGATTACAAGGATGTCATCAGCCAGCCGTTCACCCAGTACCTGGGCTACGAGAGCGCGGCGACGGACATCCGCGGCTATCACCCAAGCCTGATCCCTGGACACCTGCAAACCGCGGACTACATCACCGCCCTCTTCGAGGTCGGCGAGCCCGTCTCGAAAGCCCAGCAGCGCATCGACCTCCGCCTGGCCCGGCAGGAGCGCATCTTGCACGAGGAGGGCCCGCGCGTGGAGATGGTCCTGGACGAGGCGGCGCTGCGCCGCCAGGTCGGCGGGCCGGCGGTCATGCGCCGCCAACTGACTTTCCTGAAGGAGCTGAGCGCGGAGGGCAAGGCCCTCCTGCGCGTCCTGCCCTTCAGCGCGGGAGCTCACGACAGCCTGGACAGCAGTTTTTTCCTGCTGGGTTTCCAGGACGACGAGGACGTCCTCTATGTGGCAGGCCCTGGTGGCGTGTCCACGATCCGGGACGACCGCGAGATCGTGGCCCGCTATCAGGAGTGCTTCGAGGACTTGCGGAACAAGGCGCTCTCCGAGGAGGACTCCGTAGCGTTGATCGACAGCCTCATCGAACAATTCCAGCGCACCTGACGCCGCATCAGCGTGGTATCGGGGCCCAGGGGAAGGCATGACGATGAAGAAGGGGCGCGCCAAGCGCGGCGGACCGGAGCTGAGGCCCGATCCCGCGCGCGTCAGCACCACACGCCCCGCCGCCGACCCTGGGCCCCGTGAGCGGGCTGAGATGTCCGCCCTCGTCGGGCTGTTGCTCAACAGCCGCGAGACGTCCACACGACTGCTCCGCTGGAAGAGGGCGGAGGCCGCCACCAGGATCCGGCGTAGGCACGCACACGTGGACGACCTGATGCGTGTCATCCGCTTCCTCGTGGTGACGATCGGCTTCTTCGCCGCCGTCTCCGTCCTGGTCGCCTACGCCGGCATACGGATGGGCGTCCCACCAGAGATCTGCTGGTTCGGCACCATGACAGGGGCGCCGATGCTGGTCAGAATGTTCATCAAGCTTTTCGAGACGGTGCGTCCCTCCCTGCCGGACGCACCCAAAGATCCACCACCCAATGACGTGCCTTAGCGGGGGACTTGGCCCACCACCAGCCCGCGGCGGCGGCCGCCGCCACCAGCACCGCCAACCAGATGGCCAACCGCACCCACGCGCTCCCGCCCAGCAGAGAAGCACCCGCGCCGACGGCCGAGGCGAGCGCGCCAGTCACGAGGCAGTAGCCGAAGATCCCGGCCCCCCCGCCCTTCGCCCGCTCTCGCCGCTGACTACTCATCGCGCATCCGGTCGTGTCCGAGTGACTCATCGCCGCGCCTGGTGTCGCTCCAGGTCCGAGAACAACGCTAGTGCCGCGCGCCAGGCATTTCTGGTGAAAGTGAGCCTGGAGTCTTCCGGGCGCATCGAGTCACGCACCCAGACCTCCCCGGAGCACACGGCCACCTCGCAGCATTGTGGGTCTTCCTCTTTGTTGCTGTAGCTGCTCCTACGCCAGGAAACCGCACCCCGATCCTCAGCCAATGCCGCCCCCTCTCACCCACCAAGGTGCCGCTCTCCTGGCAGCCTGCTGCGTCGGGAGACCGCGCCGGGCGCCCCAGCCCCTGCCAACGCGAGGCTCGTTCCGAGAAGCGCTGTACGTGTAACAGGTCCTACCCGCTGCGGTGCCCGCTTCAACAGGCCGCTACCGGCCACGGCCCGGACCACACGCCCGGCGGCTCCGAAACAGGCGCCCGCACGACGTCTTCCCTCCAGCACCAACCGCGTGGCAAGCTCCCGCCCAACGCAGACATGAACGCAGTTCATGTATCTGGACGGCGATGAGAGGGTGTGGCCCATGACCGAGCTCAGCAGACGTGGCGTCCTAGGTGGCGCCGTCGCCGCCGTGGCCGGTGTCTCTGCGGGGGCCACGGCGGCGGGAGCTGCGACGGCGGGGGCGGCTCCGCGGTCGGGTGGGCTGTGGCGGGAGTTCGCCAGGGATCCGTACGCCCACCCGCAGATCCCCTACGTGGGTCAGGCCGGGTATCTCGGCGGCGAGTGGCGCTTCCGGCGTCCGCATGCCGTCTTCCCCGTGCGCCGTCCCGGCGCCGGGACGGACGCCACGGCCGCTATCAACCGCGCCCTCGCCGCCGCCGGAAAGGCCGGCGGCGGCACGGTCCAGCTCGAAGCCGGTGCGTACCGCGTCGACGGCGTCATCCGGATCGCCCACGACGGAGTCGTCCTGCGCGGTGCGGGCAGTGGGCGCACCAAGCTGGTCGCCACCCGGCACCTCACCGAGCTCATCGGGCCCTACGGCAGCCGCTACGGAGGCGACAAGTCCAGCTGGTCCTGGGCGGGTGGGCTCATCTGGCTCTGTCCGGAGGCGCGTTGGGACTCGCTCGTCGGTGCCATCAAGGACAGGGCCTGGCCGTTCGAGGGGTGGACCGGCAACCGGCGCGACGAGTGGCGCACCCTCACCACCGTCGGCCCCGCCACCCGCGGCTCCTGGTCCGTCCGCGTCGCCGACCCGGCGGATCTGCGCCCCGGTGCCCTGGTCCTCCTGCGGCTCGCGGACGACTCCGGCCACACCCTCCTGGAGCACATGGCGGGCGGCGGCCCCGGCCCGGAGGCGTACACCTGGGACGACAAGACCAAGCTCACCTCGTACGTCCCCTACGAGTGGCCCGTACGGATCGCCGATGTCACGGGGCGCACGGTGACCTTCGAGCGCCCGCTGCCCCTCGACGTGCGCCCGGAGTGGGACCCACGGCTCACCACCCATGTCACCGCCCTGACCGGCTCCGGCGTCGAAGGCCTCACCCTGGAGGCCGTGGAGACGCCGCAGTCACCGCACCTCCTGGACAAGGGGTTCAACGGCGTCACCTTCCAGTGCGCGTACGACTGCTGGGCCGACGACGTCCACGTGCGCCACGTGGACAACGGCTTCGGGCTCGTCGCCGCCTCCGCCTGCACCCTGCGCCGCACCGCCGTCGGGGGCCGCGGCTCGCACCACCCGTACTTCTGCCGCGAGGGCTCGCACGACAACCTGATCGAGGACTTCCGGATCGAGCGGCGCACCGTCCCCGCCCCCGCCGGGACGCAGCTCCACGGCATCAACGTGGAGGGCCTCTCCTCGTACAACGTCTGGTCGCGCGGCCACATGGAGATGGGGACCTTCGACACGCACCGGGGGATGCCGTTCGCGAACGTCCGCACGGAGATCGTCGTCAACAACGACGGCCGCCACGGCGGGGACGCCAGCGCGGGGCCCCTCTACGGAGCGCGGTTCACCCACTGGAACGTGACGGTCACCAACCAGCGCGCCGGACTGGTCAAAATTGACGACATCGCGCCGTACAGTGCCACGGTCGGCATCTCCCGGGTGCGGGAGTTCGACCAGATCGACGTACCCGACTTCTCCGGGGAGCTCAATTCCCGTATCGAGACGTACGGTTCGCCGGGCTCCGTACGGCCGCGCAACCTCTACGACGCCCAACGCGCCCTGAGTGACTAGTGAGGTGAACAGGAGTCACCCGAACGGGACAAGCCGCACGACCGTCACCGTCAGGACCGAACCCGACACGTAGTAGAGGACGATCGCGCCGCCCACCGTCGCCTCCCGACGGTCCCGCTCCTCGTCCACAGCCGTCGAGCCGTGCCCGTAGGGGTCGCGGCCGAGCGTGCGCTCCATCGCCGTGCGGAACTGGTCGGCGTCGCCCATCTTGGCGAGGGTGTCGTCGGCGGGCGGTGCGTAAGTGATGCGGTAGCTCCGGCTCCGGTGACGGCTCACGCGATGCTCCGCCTCTCGGCCTCGTCGGCCGCGAGGCGGTCGAGCAGCGCCTCCGCCTCGGGGTCGGGCACGGCCTCCAGCATCCAGTGCCGCATCACGGCGTGGATCTCGTCGACGCCCGCGGCGTTGATGGCCCGGTCGAACTCCGGGCGCCGGTCCTCGGGCAGGGCGGCGCGGATGTCCGGGATGGTGTTGGGCACCTCGACCTCCTCGCCGCCGATGAAGGTCTTCAGTGGTTCGGCCATGGTCGGGTCACTCTCCCTGGGCTCCCTGGACGGTCCCGGCGCTGGTCTGGGCGGATCTCGGTGAGTCCGGCGGATCTCGGTGAGTCCGGCGGATCTCGGTGAGTCCGGCGGATCCCGGCGCAGCACAGCGGCTCTCGGCCGATCCCCGCCGATCTCACCGTAGCGGCAGCGCCGGGACGTTTCAGCCGGTGTCAGGCACCGGCCTCGGCCTTCTCCGCACTCCCCGCGCTCCCCGCGCTCTCCGTACGAGGCGCCGCCTGCGGCTCGTCCGTCGCCGGAAGCCCCCGCATCAGACCCCAGTACCCGAGCGCCGCCACCGTGCCGAGGGCCGCGCAGCTGCCCCACAGCCAGCCGGGGCCGAGGCGGTCGAGGAGGAAGCCGGACATCAGCGGCGCCACGAGGCCCGCGACGGCCCACGACATCATGTACATGCCCTGGTAGCGGCCGCGCGCGTGGGTCGGGGAGAGCCGCACGACCAGGCTGCTCTGCGTGGGCGCGTTGATGATCTCGGCGAGCGTCCACACGAACACCGTCAGCGCGAAGACGCCGACGGAACCGGCGAACGTGGTGAGCCCGAAGCCGAACGCCGCGACGAGCGACGAGAGGACGAGCAGCCGCTGGGGGTCCCGGTGCTCGATGAAGCGCGTCACCGGGATCTGCAGCGCGACGATGACGATGCCGTTGACGGCGATCGCCACGCCGTAGTCGCTCGGCGAGAAGCCCGCGTCGCCCATCGCCACCGGCAGGCCCACGGACCCCTGCTGGAAGAGCAGGGCGACCAGGAAGGACAGGCCGACCACGCCCATGAAGCGCCCGTCCCGCAGCACCGTGCCGAGCCCGACCTCCGGCTCCGCGGCCGCGGCGTCGCCGGTGCGCGTGGGCCGGGACTCGGGCAGCTTCACGAAGACGACGATCGCGCACGCGAGCGTCATCGCCGCTTCGAGGAGGAAGCCCGCGCGGTAGCTGGAGGAGGCGATGAAGCCCGCGCCCGCCGACGAGATCGCGAAGCCGAGGTTGATCGCCCAGAAGTTGAGCGCGAAGGCGCGGACCCGGTCCTCGGGCGCCACGATGTCCGCCATCATCGCCTGCACGGCGGGCCGCGAGGCGTTGGCGGACATGCCGACGAGGAAGGCGACCGCGGCGATCGCCACCGGGTGGGTCATGAAGGCGAGCAGCGCCACCGAGCCCGCCATCGACGTCTGCGCGATCAGCAGCGTGGGCCGCCGCCCGAGCCGGTCGGTCATCACGCCCGCGCCGAGGGCCGAGATCACACCGCCGAGCCCGTGCAGCGCGGCCACCAGACCCGCGTACATGGCCGAGTAGCCCTGGTCCAGGGTGAGGTAGAGCGCGAGGAAGGTGGAGACGAAGGCCCCGAGCCGGTTCACCAGGGTGCTGGTCCACAGCCACCAGAACGCCGACGGGAGCCCGGAGACGGACTCCTTCACGGCACGTCTCACTGCGGTGACTTGCATACGGATCCCCCGGGGCGGTGCGAGCGGACGAGCTGGACGGACAAGGGCATGTAAGTGGCCCATGCGGCTTGCACAACTTACGCATGAGCCGGCGCCCCGCGCCAGACATTTGACCAGGACCGTCAATCGCTCCGTGGCGCGACCCCTACAGGAGTTCCATTACGCTCGTGGGCATGGCCGACGCACCGTACAAGCTGATCCTCCTCCGCCACGGCGAGAGCGAGTGGAACGCGAAGAACCTGTTCACCGGCTGGGTGGACGTCAACCTCAACGAGAAGGGCGAGAAGGAGGCGGTCCGCGGCGGTGAGCTGCTCAAGGACGCCGGCCTGCTCCCCGACGTGGTCCACACGTCGCTCCAGAAGCGCGCGATCCGCACCGCGCAGCTCGCCCTGGAGTCCGCCGACCGCCACTGGATCCCCGTCCACCGCAGCTGGCGCCTGAACGAGCGCCACTACGGCGCCCTCCAGGGCAAGGACAAGGCCCAGACGCTCGCCGAGTTCGGCGAGGAGCAGTTCATGCTGTGGCGCCGCTCGTACGACACCCCGCCGCCCGCCCTCGAGGACGGCACCGAGTTCTCCCAGTCGGACGACCCGCGCTACGCCTCCATCCCGCCGGAGCTGCGCCCGAGGACGGAGTGCCTGAAGGACGTCGTCGTCCGCATGCTGCCGTACTGGTACGACGGCATCGTCCCGGACCTGCTCGCCGGCCGCACGGTCCTGGTCGCCGCCCACGGCAACAGCCTGCGCGCCCTGGTCAAGCACCTGGACGGCATCTCCGACGCCGACATCGCGGGCCTGAACATCCCCACCGGCATCCCGCTCTCGTACGAGCTGGACGCCGACTTCAAGCCGCTGAACCCGGGCGGCACGTACCTCGACCCGGAGGCCGCGAAGGCCGCGATCGAGGCCGTGAAGAACCAGGGCAAGAAGAAGTAAGCCCCACCGGTCGGACCGGCCGGTCGAGCCCCCTTCCTGCGGAATTTCCGTGGGGAGGGGGCTTTTGGCGTGTGCGTGTGGAAGGGGCCGGTGGCGTCAGGGGGTGTCCATGTCCGAGATGTTGCGTACGAGGTCGCTCACCGTGTGCAGGATTCCCTGGCCGAAGTCAGTCGGGGCGACGAGGACACCGAACACCACCGCCACGGCCAGGGTCGTCGTCTGGTCGACCCGGCTTCTGGCCTGGACGCGTCGGCGTATGAGGAGGACGAGCACCACCGCCAGCAGCACTGCCACATTGATCGTGAGTCTCACCCGGGCGGCCTCCCCTCAGGCGAGTCAGGCGAGAACATCCCAGCATTCCTGTGTAGCCCTGGACGGGGGACGCGGCGGCCCCCGTGCCGGAGATTGGCGGCAAAACGCTCATCCGGGGCCGGATCGGTGCAGGGGCGGCGTGGGCTCCGGCGTCAGGGGCGGCGCTCGGTCAGATGCGTGAACGCGTCCAGGTTCCGCGTGGACTCCCCGCGCGAGACGCGCCAGTCGTACTCCTTGCGGATCGCCGTCGCGAAACCCAGCTCCAGGAGGGTGTTGAAGGAGCCGTCCGCCGCTTCCAGGACGGAGCCGAGGAGGCGGTCCAGCTCGTCGGGGGTGATGGCGGCGAGAGGGAGCTTGCCGGTGACGTACACGTCGCCCAGGGGGTCGATCGCGTAGCTCACTCCGTAGAGGCGGAGGTTGCGTTCGAGGAGCCAGCGGTGGACGCCCTCGTGGTTCTCGTCGGGGCGGCGGACCACGAAGGCGTTCAGGGAGAGGGAGTGCTTGCCGACGATCAGCGAGAGCGTCGTGGAGAGCTTGCGGGTGCCGGGGAGCTTCACCACGTACGAGCCGGGCTCGGGGGACTCCCACTCGAGCTCGGCGTCGGTCAAGGTCTGCTCGATCGTGGCGGCTGCGTCACCCATGGTGCGAGCGTACGTGACGCCGGTGATCGTGCATCGCCGCGGTGTACACGTCGGCCGTGGCGGACGCCGCGGTGCCCCAGCCGAAGGACTCGGCGTGCAGCGCGGCCGCCGCGCCCATGCGGTCCACCAGGTGGGGCTGGTCCGCGAAGTCGCGCAGCACGCGCGCGTAGAGGGCGGGTTCGTGGCCGGGGACGAGGAATCCGGTGACCCCGTCGCGCACGGCGACCGGCAGGCCGCCCACCGCCGCCGCGAGCACCGGCGTGCCCGCCGCCTGCGCCTCGATGGCGACGAGCCCGAAGGACTCGCTGTAGGAGGGCATGACGAGGACGGAGGCCGCGCGGAACCAGTCGGCGAGCTGTTCCTGGCCCACCGGGGGCTGGAAGCGGACGACGTCCGCGATGCCGAGGCGCGCGGCCAGCTTCTGGAGGCCTTCGGGCTTGGCGAGGCCGCTGCCGCTCGGGCCGCCGACGATGGGGACGACGATGCGGCGGCGCAGCTCGGGGCGCTCGTCGAGGAGGACGGCCACGGAGCGCAGGAGCACGTCGGGGGCCTTGAGGGGCTGGATGCGGCCCGCGAAGAGGGGGACAAGGGCGTCCTGCGGGAGCCCGAGGCGGTGGCGGGCGGCGGCGCGGCCGTCGGCGGGGCGGAACCGGTCCAGGTTGACGCCGGGGTGGACCACGGCGACCTTGCCGGGGTCGGCCTCGTAGTGGCGTACGAGTTCGTCGGCCTCTTCGGAGGTGTTGGCGATGAGGCGGTCCGCGGCGCGCACGATCTGGGTCTCGCCGATGACCCGGGCGGCCGGCTCGGGGGTGTCGCCCTCGGCGAGCGCCGCGTTCTTGACCTTGGCCATGGTGTGCATGGCGTGCACGAGGGGGGTGCCCCAGCGCTCGGCGGCGAGCCAGCCGACGTGGCCGCTGAGCCAGTAGTGGGAGTGGACCAGGTCGTAGTGGCCGGGGCGGTGGCCCGCCCAGGCCTGCATGACGCCGTGCGTGAAGGCGCACAGCTGGGCGGGCAGCTCCTCCTTGGCGAGGCCCTCGTACGGGCCCGCGTCCACGTGGCGCACGAGGACGCCGGGGGCGAGCTCGACAGCGGGCGGCAGGGCGCCGGTGGTGGCCCGCGTGAAGATCTCGACCTCGATGTTGATGTCGGCGAGGCGCTTGGCGAGCTCCACGATGTAGACGTTCATGCCGCCCGCGTCGCCGGTGCCCGGCTGGTGCAGCGGTGAGGTGTGGACGCTGAGCATGGCGACGCGGCGGGGGCGGCGGGGCGAGCCCGGCAGGCGCAGGCGGGCGGTCGCCGACGGCCCCGACGGGAGACGTCGCCCGAGCCTGGTCACGTAGTGGCTCACGTGGCGGTCCTCCTTGGCCTTGGCGGCGGGCGGGCGGCGTACGGCCTTGCGGGTCGTGCGGGTGCGTGCGCACGCCTTCCGGGGTGCCTTGTCCGTACGCAGGGCATGACTCCGGAGAGGTCGTGCGCGGCCTCCACATCCAGCAACGCCGGAAGGCCCACCTCCATTTCCTCTTTGCCAAAGCATTACCTTGGGGGTCTCAACCGTAGGGCTTGCTTACGCTTGCCCCTATGGCTCCCCGCGCCCCCCGCTCTTCGCCCCACCCCGTGGGAACCGTCACGCGCGGGACGACCAACCCCAACCGGCTGCGCCGCATGGACCGCTGGATCGCCGCCACCCACGGCCCCGCCCTGCGCCGCGCCCCCGAGCCGGTCGCCGTCGACCTCGGCTACGGCGCCGCGCCCTGGACCGCCGTCGAACTGCTCCTGCGGCTGCGCACGGTCGCCCCGCACGCGCGCGTGGTGGGCATCGAGATCGACCCGGCCCGCGTCGAAGCGGCCCGGCCCTACGAGCGCGACGGCCTCAGCTTCCGGCACGGCGGCTTCGAAGTGCCGCTGCCCGCGCGCCCGTTGCTGATCCGCGCCGCGAACGTGCTGCGCCAGTACGACGAGGCCGAGGTCGCCGGCGTCTGGGAGCGGCTGTGCGCGCGGCTCGGCCCCGGCGGGCTGCTGGTCGAGGGGACCTGCGACGAGATCGGGCGGCGGCACGTCTGGGTCGCACTCGGGCCCGAAGGGGCGCGCACGGTGACGTTCGCAACCCGGCTCGGCTCCCTGGAGCGCCCCTCCGACCTCGCGGAACGGCTGCCGAAGGCGCTGATCCACCGGAACGTGCCGGGCGAGCCGGTGCACGCGTTCCTGCGCGACTTCGACCGCGCGTGGGCGGCGGCGGCGCCGTACGCGTCGTACGGGGCGCGGCAGCGGTGGATCAGGGCGGTACGGGACCTGACGGCGGACTGGCCCGTGGTGGACGGCGCGGCGCGGTGGCGGCAGGGGGAAGTGACGGTGCGCTGGGAGGCGCTTGCGCCGCGGGTGGCGTGAACGGGGCCTTGCGCCGCGGGCGGCGTGAACGGGACCTTGCGCCTCGGGCGGCGTGAACCGGGCCCCGCACCTCGGGCGGCGTGAACCGGGCGTGCGCCCGGCGGGCGCAGCCGCCCCCATCCCCGTACGCCGCCGCCGCGAGTGCCGCACTTCCACCCCCGCCGCACGCATGCGCGCCTCCGGCGTGGAAATGATCTCCCCGGCGCTCCGCCGACACCCTCCGACCGATGGGAACGATCTCCGCGTGCCGTTCGTCACATGAGGCGGGTGGGGGTTCAGAGTTGCCGCGGGGCCCTGTCGTATTGGGCGCCGGCGTGGCACCATCCCGATGGCGTCAACAAGTTACTGACGGTAAATCAGGTTGAGCGGATTTCTCCGGGGGTGGCGAGCGTGTCCGGCAAGCGGTACTCGACGGCGACGGCCGTGGCTCTGATCTGCGCGGCGACGGTCCTGACCGCGCCGGGCGCGGCGTTCGCGAGCCCCGCCGAGCCAACGCCCGGCGCGGACCCGGCCCTTGAGCGGGTCCGCCAGCAGATCGACCGGCTCTACCGCGAGGCGGGCACGGCCACGGACGCGTACAACGCCGCGGAGGAGAAGGCGAAGAAGCAGTCCAAGGAGATCGTCCGCCTGGCCCGCGACATCGACGAGGGCCAGCGGAAGCTCGACCGGCTCAAGGCCCGCGCGGGCGCCGCGGCCCGCGCGCAGTACCGCGGCGGCGGCATCCCCGACGAGGCCCGCCTGATGCTGAGCGACGACCCCGGGGCCTTCCTCGACGGCGCGGGCCGCCTGCGCCGCGGCCAGCACGCGACGAAGTCGATGCTCACCGAAATGAACCGTACGCAGGAGGACTTGCGGACCTACGCCAAGGACGCCACGGCCCAGTGGAAGAAGCTGGAGACCAACCGCAAGGCCAAGGCCAGGGCGAAGAAGAAGGTCAAGGAGAAGATCGCCGCCGCCGAGAAGCTGGAGTCGCGCCTGGAGAAGAAGGAGCGCGAGCGGCTGCGGAAGCTGGAGGAGGCCGCCGCCCGCCGCGAGCAGTCCAAGTGGGTCGACACGGGGATACTGAAGGACCTGAGCGGCAAGGCGACCGACCGCGGCAAGAAGGCGGTGGCGTTCGCGACGGCCCAGCTCGGCAAGCCGTACGTCTGGGGGGCGGAGGGCCCGAAGTCGTACGACTGCTCGGGGCTCACGTCCAAGGCGTGGGCGGCCGCGGGCCGCGGCATCCCCCGTACGTCACAGGAGCAGTGGAAGCAGCTGCCGCACGTCGACGTGAAGAACATGCGCCCCGGCGACCTGATCATCTACCACAAGGACGCCAGCCACGTGGGGCTCTACGTGGGCGACGGAGCGATCGTGCACGCCCCGCGCCCCGGACGGAACGTGACCGTCGCGGGGGCGGGCTCGATGGAGATCCTCGGCGTGGTGCGGCCGGACAAGTAGGCGGTGCGGCCGGACAAGTAGGCGGACACGTCCGCGGGCGCCACCCGTGTGACCCAGTGCACCCGAAAGCGCCCCGCTCAACCTCCCCGGCGTGATGTTCGTCATCACAGGCGGACCGAGTTCGTGCCCTATTGCGGTCCAGGAAGCGGAATATGCCGCTGGCCGAGTGCCGCGCCGCATTCCACACGCACCCCGGCTACCGCTATGGTCCCCGTCTGGTGTGGGGCGTGCGACCGTCGCCCCACCGCGCCCTCGGGGGGAGGGAAGGAACTCAACGCAATGTCCGTACCCATACCGCGGCAGAGAGCGATCCCGGCCGCGGAAGGCGGCCAGACCCACCCGGCGCCACCGTTCGCGCCCCACGTGGCGGACGGCGACGGACCCGTCGGCGGCTCCGGCCTCACCCTCCTGGTGATCGAGGACGACCCGGGCGGCTCCCTGAGCGTCCCGGAGCTCCTCGACTCCGCGGGCAAGCCCATCCGCATCCGCGCCGCCCGCAACCTCACCGAGGCCGAGCGGCTGCTCACCGACGACGTGCACTGCATCCTGCTCGACCTGGCCCTGACCGGCGGCTCCCCCACGGGCTCGCACGCGGGCCCGCCGGCGAGTCCCCCCATGGGCCCGCCCGCGAACGCCGACGCCGGGGCCACCGGGGCCACCGGGTCCACCGGGTCCGGCAGGTCCGCCCCCGCGTCCGACGCCGGTGACGCGGACGAGCTCGCCGCGCTCAAGCACGTCCTGCGCCTGGCGCCGCGCCACGCCGTCCTCGCGCTCACCGCGTCCGGCGACGCCGAGCGCGGCGCCGAGGCGGTGCGGGTCGGCGCCCAGGACTATCTGTTCCGCGACGAGCTGGACGGCCGCCTGCTCAGCCGCGCCATCCGGTACGCGGTGGAGCGCAAGCGCGCCGACGCCGCCCAGCGGCAGCTCACCGAGTCCCGCCTGCGCGCGCAGGAGAACGCCCGCCTGGAGCGCGGCCTCCTGCCGACCCCGCTGCTCGACGGCTCACCGCTCCGCTTCGCCGCCCGCTACCGCCCGGGCCGCTCCCGCGCGCTGCTCGGCGGCGACTTCTACGACACGGTGCGCACGCCCGACGGCTCGGTGCACGTGATGATCGGCGACGTCTGCGGCCACGGCCCCGACGAGGCGGCGCTCGGCGTGGAGCTGCGCATAGCCTGGCGCGCCCTGACCTTCGCGGGCCTGGTCGGCGACCAGCTGCTCTCCACCCTGCAGCAGGTACTGGAACACGAGCGGGCCGACGAAGAGATCTTCGCGACGCTGTGCACGGTCGACATCGCGCCGGACGGGCGCCGGGCCGGCCTGTGCCTGGCCGGTCACCCGTCGCCGCTGATCGCGCGGCCTGGCCGCCCGGCCGAGCTGCTTCCGTACGAGAACTCGGGCCCCGCGCTCGGTCTGCTCCCCCGCGCCCGCTGGCCGCGCCAGCAGGTGGAGCTCGGCGGCAGCTGGAGCCTGATGCTGTACACGGACGGCCTGATCGAGGGCCGCGTCGGCGCGGGCACGCAGCGGCTCGGGCAGGACGGCATGGTCGACATGGTGCGCCGCCAGATCGCGGCGGGCCTGCGCGGAGACGCGCTCCTCACGGCTGCCGTCAACGAGGTCAGGGAGCTGAACGGCGGCGATCTGACGGACGATGTGGCGGTCCTTCTGCTCGACCGCGACCGCGATTAGCACTCCGCTGGGAGCGCTGCCCCACGCCTGCTCGGGGCCGGCTACCGCCCGCCGTTGTACGGGCCGTACGGGCCGTCGCTGCTGGAGCCGCGGCGGCCGCCGCCCCCGCCCATGACCTGCCGCAGCGCGGGCCGCACGTCGACCATGTACACGATGGTCGCGATGAGGCCGATGATGGGCAGGAACGACAGGATGTTGAAGATCAGGTTCACCACGAAGGCGAGCCCGAGGATGATCAGCCAGAACGGCTTGGTCTTCTTGTCGGCCGCGCGATAGGCGTCCTCACGCCGGACGGCGGCGTCGAGGAGCGCGAAGCCGCTGAACAGAATCAGGGCCAGCGACAGCAGCCACATGAAGTTCGCGAACCCCTGCATCAGCACAACGTCCACCACCAGTCTCGGCGTATCCAACGCGACGTACGACACGAACGCGTGACCTACACGCAGTCACCGTACCCGCTACCCCGACAACGGGCCGGACACTCCGAGAGTGCCCGGCCCGCCGAGGCGGACGCAGCCTGCCCGGTCGGCCGCTCGGTCGGCTGCTCGGTCGGCTACTTGGCCGGCGGTGTGGTCTTCTTGGCGGTCGTCGTCTTCTTGGCCGGGGCCTTCTTGGCGGCCGGGCGGGCGGCGGCGGTGCTCTTGCCCTGCTCGCCCTCGGCGGCGGAGGCCTCGCCCTCGGCGGAGGCGGAGCCCTCGGCCGCGCCCTCCTCCTTCTCCTTCTGCTCCTCGTCGGGCTCGACCGCGTCGGCCAGCTCGGAGATCTCCTCGGCGGCCTGGCCGCGCCAGGTCTTCACGGTCTGCTCGCCGTGCTCGGCGACCTTGTCGTACGTGTCGCGCGCCTGCACCGCGACGTCGACGGCCACGCCGACACCGCGGAGCGCCAGGTCCTGGGCGCCCTCGCCGACCCGCTTCAGGTCGGTGTCGAGGACGCCGATGAACTCCCCGACCTTGGTCTGGATGACCTCGCGCACCTCCTTGGCGCGCGCCGCCGCCCTGCCCTGGACTTCCCTGGGATCGGTGTTGCGGACGGCCTCGAAGCGCGCGGGGGCCTCGGACGCGAGGCGCTCGACGATGCCCGGCACCTTCTTCGCCTGCTGGTACGCGAGGTCGGCGCCGCCCGCGAAGAAGTAGAGGGGCTTGGGGTCGCTGAGGGTCTTGCGTACGTCGTCGGTGATGGCCATGGCGATGGTCCTCCCGGATTCGCTTTCGGCTGGTTCAGCTTGAGGGTTCGGCATCGCTGCCGTCGGCCGTGCGGGGTCCGTCAGCGGTGGTGTCCTGGTCCGCGATGCCCTGATCTGCGATGCCCTGGTCTGCGATGCCGTGGTCCGCGGTGAAGCCGTTCTCCTTGCGGAACGACTCGTAGATCTGCAGGAGCACCTGCTTCTGACGCTCGTTGATGGACGGGTCGGCGAGGATGACGGCGCGCGTCTCCAGCTCGACCCGCTCCTTCTCGTCGAGGATCCCGGCCCGGACGTACAGCGTCTCGGCGGAGATCCTGAGCGCCTTGGCGACCTGCTGGAGCACTTCGGCGCTCGGCTTGCGCAGGCCGCGCTCGATCTGGCTCAGATACGGATTGGACACCCCGGCGGCATCGGCGAGCTGCCGGAGCGACAGCTGCGCGTTGCGCCGCTGCTCCCGCAGGTACTCACCAAGACTGCCGACGTTGAGCGATGCCATGCTCCGATACTGCCCCCTTCCCGCTAACTATTGCAAGCAGCTGCTTGCAATAGTGCGCTGGACCACGTTCCGGAACACATATGATCCGGACAATTATTCGATCTTCCGGCGGCCCGTCCGGGTCGTCGGGCGAAATGGGGGGGAACCCATGCGCCAGAGAGCGATTGCCGCCGCGGGGGCCTGTGCCGCCGCCGCCGTCATCGGGGTCGTCGGGGTCGGCGGGGTCGCCGGCCTCGCGCCGGTCGCCGTCGCCGCGCCCGCGAGCCCGGCGGTAAAGGCAGGGCCCGACTTCAACGGGGACGGCCATCCGGACCTCGCGGTCGGCGCGCACACCGCGACCGTGGACGGGGTGAAGCGGGCGGGCGTCGTGACCGTCGCGTACGGCTCCGCGAGCGGCCTGACGTACGACACCGCGTCGGTCGTCAGCCAGGCCACGCCGGGCGTCCCGGGCGAGGCCGTCGAGGACGGCAAGTGGCGGGAGGTCAGCGACTTCGGCGACCTGGACGGCGACGGGTACGACGACCTGGCCGTCCACTGGGGCGAGAAGAACACGGTGCTCTGGGGGAGCAAGGACGGCATCACCGGCGCGGGCACGGCGCTTCCGGCCGGCAGCTACCGGCCCGAGTCGCCCAAGCTGCTCGGCGGCGGCTTCGGCGTGGGCGACGTCAACGGCGACGGCGTCGACGACTTCGTCAGCCGCGGCAACGACGGCCGCTCGTACGGCGTCTCCGTGCTGCTCGGCCCGCTGAACCGCGACACGGGCAAGCCGGCCGGGGTGTGGCACCGCGACAGCGCGCGGGCCGACAAGCTCGTGATCGGCACGGTGTACGTGGGCGACCTGACCGGCGACGGCGTCGACGACGTCGTGACCAGCGGCGGCGTCGTCCTCGGCAACGGCAGGCCCGGCGGTGTCGTGCTCAAGGGCTCCAAGGACGGCCTGGTCAAGGGCAGCGCCTTCAAGGGCCCGTACCCGACCAGCCACGGCGGCGCCCTCCGCGGCGCCTTCGGCGACCTGAACAAGGACGGCTTCCAGGACCTGGTCACCGGCTACCCGGGCCAGAACAAGGTGTACGTGACGTACGGCGGCCCGGACGGCACCAGCGCCACGCTGAAGTCCCGTGCCTACTCGCAGGCGAGCGCGGGCGTCCCGGGCGTGGACGAGGAGGGCGACAAGTTCGGCTCGGCGCTCGCGATCGGCGACACCGACCGGGACGGGTACGCGGACCTGGTCATCGGCGCGCCGTACGAGACCGGTGCGGACCCGGCGACGACGGCGAAGTCCGGTGCCGTCACCGTCCTGCGCGGCAGCGCCGACGGGATCACCACCGAGGGCGCCAAGGTGCTCACGCAGAACTCGAAGGGCGTGCCCAGCGCGTCGGAGAACGACGACCACTTCGGCGCCGCGGTGACCGTGACCGGCTCCGACGTGTACGTCGGCGGCAACGGCGAGGACGGCTACAAGGGCCGCGTCTGGCGCCTGCCGACCGGTGCGTCCGGGGTCACCGGCACGGGGGCGACCAGCTTCCGCCTGGACACGCTCGGCGGCCCGGCGGGCGGCGGCAACTTCGGCTACCGCATGGTCGGCTGACTCCCTGGTGACCGGCTGATGGTGACCGGCTGACGTGGCCGACTGACGCCTCGTACCCGAGCACTGAGCCTCGTACCCGCATCACCAAGAAGTGGGCGGCTCCCGGAGATCCGGGGGCCGCCCACCCGCGTCGGCGTGCGGGCGCACCGTCAGACGCGGCTGATCACGATGTCGCCCACCACGGTGTGGGCCCGCACCTTGACGCTCTCGGCGCCCGGGCCGGGGCCCGCGGAACCGATCGAGTTGTGCACCGTGCCCGCCGTGGAGTTGACCTCGAGCCAGGCCGCGCTGGCCGAGCTGACGCCGACCTCGAGGCTGCCGTGGGTGGCCTCCACGTTGACCTGGCCGCGGGCCACCTCGCCGATCTTGATGGGGCCGTCCTCCGACTTGGCCTCGACGTCGGCGTGCGCGACGCCCACGGAGACGCGGCCGGTGAGGGAGTTGAGGCGCAGCGCGCCGGTGACCTCGCCGAGGTTGGTGTCGCCCGTGAGGTTCTTGACGGTGGCGGCGCCCTCGATGCTGCCGAGGTCGACGCGGCCCGCGCCCGCCACGTCCACGTCGCCGGTGGCGCGCTCCAGGCGGATGTCGCCGGACTCGGTCTTGAGGTAGGCGGCGCCCGCCTCCCCGACGCGGATGTCACCGGCGGCGGACTCGAACCGGCAGTCCCCGAGGCGGCCTTCGGCGGTGAAGACACCCGCGGCCGCCTTGCCCTGGACGTCCGATCCCGACGGCAGCTCGATGCTGATCTCCAGCGAGCCGCTCTTGCCGAAGAGCGTGCGGGTCTTGGGGCCCCTGACCACCAGGCGGCCGTTGCTGAAGCTGACCTCGGTCTGCTCCGCGGCCTTCACGTCGACGTCCCTGCGGCCGTCGCTCGGGAGGACCGAGACCACGGTGTCGAGGCGCTTGCTGGCGATGATGCGGGCCGTTCCGAGGTCGAACTCGACGACGGCGGAGAGGGACTCGGGAGTGTCGAAAGTAGGCATGGCCGTCCATTCCTGGGCTGTGGTGTGCGACCCCGCCGGCGGCGCGGTCCCTGCGTCATGACGCCATCATGGCATCATCATGGCGCCAATGCAACCCACTGCGGCGCACGCATGGCGCCACGGGGGGGCGAGGCGGAGCGCGATGCGCGTGCGCACGCCGGGACGCACGCCGTCTGAGCTGGGGTTATCCATCCGGCCCGGGAGCGGCGTCGCCGCAGATCAGAGCGCCAGAACGGCATCGGGAAGGCCCATCGAGAGCGGCGCGCGGGCGGCGGGCGGGCCGCGTGGCACCACTGCGGCGCATGGCTGGGTGCCACATCGGCGCCGGTCAGCGCGCCGGAGGTGACATCAAGCCGTCCTCGGGCCCGGCCTCGGGTCTGTCTTCGGGTCCGTCTTCGGGCTGGGCCGGGTCGCCTCGCGCAGGGCGTGCCGCGCGGCCGTCGCCGCCGGGTGGCGGCTGCTGCCGCGGCGCACGACCGTGAAGATCCGCCGTGCCCGGTGCCCCGGGGGCAGCTGCCGCAGCGCGACGGTCGGCGCGGCCGTCGGCGGGGCCGTCCGCCACACGAGGTCCGGAAGCAGCGCCGCGGCGTGCCCCGCCTCCGCGAGCCGCAGATGGACCAGGAGGTCGCTGGACTCGAACCGCACGTCGGGCTCGAACCCGGCCTCGCGGCACAGCGTGAGCGCCCAGCGCCGGGCCGCCGCGCCCTCGGGCTCCATGACCCAGGGGTGACCGGCGAGGGCGCGCAGGTCACCGGCCGCTCCGGGGCCCGGGAGCGCGAGGCGCAGCGGGTCCTCGCACAGCTCCTCCTGTTCGAGTACGTCGGAGCGCGGCTCGGCGCCGCCCGGGTACTCCTCCGTGACGACCAGGTCGAAGTCCCGGGCGAGCAGGGCGGGCAGGGCCTTCTCCGGCTCGGCCTGGGTGACGTGGACGCGCAGCCGCGGGTGGGCCGCGCGCAGGGCGGTCAGGGCGGCCGGGACCAGGGCGAGGGCCGCGGTCTGGAACGCGGCGATCCGCAGGGTGCCGGTGAGCTCCGTGAGGGAGGCGGCGATGTCGGCCTCGGCGCGTTCGAGGCGTTCCAGGACCGCCTCGGCGTGGGTCACGAGGATCTCGGCCTGCTCGGTGAGCCGCACCCGCCGCCCCACGGGTTCGAGCAGCGCGACCCCGGCCTCGGCCTCCAGCTGCGAGAGCTGCTGGGAGACCGACGAGGGGCTGTACGAGAGGGCGGCGGCGACCGCGGCAAGGGTGCCGCGGTGCTTCAGCTCGCGCAGGAGGCGCAGGCGGTGCAGGTCGTACATGGCGGCGCTCCGTTCTCTCGCGCGTCTCGCGTGTGGCACCTGCGGGGTGTGTGGCGCCTGTGGCGCCCCACGCTTCGGTTTCTCCGATGAATATAGGTCGGAAAGATGAGCTGGACCGATGGGTTCGGCAGGCCGCAAGGTTGCCGCATGACTCTCGCGGAACCCCACACCCTCTGGTACGCCCGCCCCGCCGCCCGCGCCTGGACCACCGCGCCCGCGCCCGCCGAGGTCCGCTCCTTCCACGCCGCGCTGCCGGAGTACGCACCCACACCACTGACGGAACTCCCCTCCCTGGCCGTCGAGTTGGGAGTCGGCCGGGTCTTCGTCAAGGACGAGTCGGCGCGCCTGGGCCTGCCCGCGTTCAAGGCGCTCGGCGCGTCCTGGGCCGTGCACCGGGTTCTCGCCGGGCGGGCGTACGGCGAACGCGTGGAGCTCGTCACCGCGACCGACGGCAACCACGGCCGCGCGGTGGCCCGCATCGCGCGGCGGCTCGGGCACGGGGCTCAGGTGTTCGTGTCGGGGGGCGTGCACCCGGGGGCGGCCGCCGCGATCGAGGGCGAGGGCGCCCGGGTCACGCGGGTCGACGGGGACTACGACCTGGCGGTGCGCGAGGCGGCGGCGGCCGCGCGCGAGCCGCACACGGTGCTCGTGCAGGACACGGCCTGGCCCGGGTACGAGGAGGTCCCGGCCCTGATCGTGGAGGGCTACTCCACGCTCTTCGCCGAGATCGACGACCAGCTCGCGGCCGTCGGCGCCGGTGCTCCGGACCTGGTGGCCGTGCCGGTCGGCGTGGGCTCGCTCGCGCAGGCCGCCGTGACGCACTACCGCAGCCGCCCCGCGGGGACGCGGCCATCGGCGCTGCTCGCCGTCGAGCCGACGGCCGCCGCGCCCGCCCTCGCGAGCCTCACCCGGGGCGAGTCGGTCACCGTCACCACCGGCGAGACCACCATGGCCGGGCTCAACTGCGGCACCCTGTCCAGCCTCGCCTGGCCGCTCCTGCGCGACGGTCTGGACGCGGCGGTCGCCGTCACGGATGCCGAGGCGGGGGTGGCGGCGCGGGATCTCGGTGGGCTGGGGGTGTCATCGGGGCCGTGTGGGGCGGCGGGGCTTGCGGGGGTGCGGGTGGTGCTCGGGCGGGGGCTGCTGGGGGTGGGGGCGCATGCCACGGTTGTGCTGCTGAGCACGGAGGGGGTGGAGGCGAATCCGCACGGCGCCGGGTGAGGCCCTAACGGGGGGTTCCCCAATCCCGCCCCTTCCCGAACTGGGGGCTCCGCCCCCAGACCCCCGCTCCT
>NZ_JBHYJH010000159.1:0-20639 GCF_042740445.1 Streptomyces sp. NPDC059003
GCACCGCACCAGACGCCGCGGGCTGATCCGGCCTGATCCGAAAGACACGCCCTAGCGCGTCAAGTCCCAGAGCCCCAGGTACTTGTTGGGCGAGTCCTCGGGTATGCGCTCCAGCGGCTCGCCGAGGTCGAAGGGGGCCTGGGAGAGATCGAGCTTGGCGTGTCTGAGGCTCGGCTCGTCCAAGCGGTCGTAGTTGGAGAACTCGCCGTGCTCCAGCGTGGGAGAGCTGGTGTAGCTGGTGGTCAGCAGCAGCCGGCAGGAGCGGCGGAACTGCTCAAGGGCGGGCAGCACCATGTGGTTGGGCAGGTGGATGAACACGTCGCGGCAGATCACCAGATCGGCCGGGCGTACCCGGCTGGTGGTGATGTCGAGGACCTCCAGGCGATAGCCGAGGCGGCGCAGTTCCGGCCAGGTGGCGCGCTCGTGGATGTCGTAACCGACGTAGTCCACCCCGCTGAGGTCCAGCGTGCGCATCCAGGCCAGGTCGCCGCATCCGGCGTCGTTCAGCGTCGTCACGCGGTGTGCTTCCAGGAGGGAGGCGAGTCCCTTGCGGACGAGGTGGGTGTGCGGCTCGCTCGATCCCCAGCCGCACACCGTGTCCGGCGCCTGGTCGGGCCATCCGCGGGAGAAGATCTTCAGGCCGGGGTCGTGCTCGTGCTGGGACGGTCGCGCACCGGCGCGATCTGTTGGGCGGCTCACGGCAGCTCGCTCTCCGTCGGGACCGGGTTGGCGGGCCCAGCGGAGCACGGGCCGCGCGCGGGCAGCCACGGAGAGCGCGATACACCAGGTGTTCACCCGGACTGTGCGGCGGGCTGCAGGGAACGGCCTGGTGAATTCCCCAGTGTTCGGCCGCCGTGCCCAGGGCCTGCCGCCGCCGCTGGCATGCTGCCGTGCATGTCGGCGTACCACATCGCGTTCTTGCCGTTCCCCGCGTTCGGACACATCAACACCACCCTGCCCGTCGTCGCGGAACTCGTGGGCCGCGGCCACCGGGTCACCTTCGCGACCAACTCACGCTTCGCGCCCCTGGTCGCCGGGACCGGTGCCACCGTGCTGGAGTACGAATCCTGGCTCGCCTCGCGCGAACTGCCCGCGGAGATGGACGCGGACTACATGGCGCACGAGCCGGTCCGTTCGATCGACGAGGCCATCGCCACCGTTCCGATCTACGAGGCCGGGTTCGGCGACGACGTACCGGACGCCGTGCTGTACGACGTCAGCACCTTCGCCGCCGGCCGGGTACTGGCCCGCAAGTGGCGGCGGCCGGGGATCGAGCTGTTCGCGACGTTCGCGTCCAACGAGCACTACTCGCTCACCCAGCAGGTGGGCGACCTGTACGCGGGCGAGATCGACCCCGAGCATCCCGCGCTCTACGACTTCTTCGTGAAGCAGGGCCGGCTGCTCAAGGAGCACGGCTTGGCGGACGTGACGCTGGAGGAGTTCAACGCGCCCGCCGACGAGGCGAACATCGTCTTCCTGCCCCGGCGTTTCCAGCCCGCGGAGGAGACGTTCGACGACCGGTTCGCGTTCGTCGGTGCGTGCATCGGCGAGCGGGGCGACCGCGCCCCCTGGCGCCCGCCGGCCGACGCACGTCCGCTGCTGCTGGTCGCGATGGGCAGCTTCAGCTTCGAGTACCAGCGGGAGTTCCTGCGCACGTGCGTCGAGGCCGCCGCGGACACCGACTGGCATGTGGTCGTCTCGGCGGGCTCGCTGGCCGACTCCGACGACTCCGACGACTTCGCCGACGTGCCCGACAACGTCGAGGTGCATCGCTGGGTGCCCCAGCTGGAGGTGCTGAAGCGGGCGGACGCGTTCGTGTCCCACGCGGGGATGAACAGCGTGATGGAGGCCATGTACTTCGGCACGCCCGTGGTGGCCGTGCCGCACACCCCCGAGCAGCGGCTCGTCGCGGCCCGCCTCCAGGAGCTCGGCCTCGGCGCGCACCTGCCCCGGGGCGAGGTCACCGGTGAGCGGCTGTACGCAGCGGTGAACCAGGTCTCCGGCGACAAGGACACACGTGCACGGGTCCGTTCGCTGGGCGAAGCCATGCGCGCCGCCGGGGGGCCCGTGGCCGCCGCCGACTACATCGAGACGGTCGCCACGCGTGGCGTGACCGCACGCCGCAGCTCCTGAGCCGACAGCTCCTCCTCCCGCACCTGCCGGCTCGACGGTGACGGCATCGCCTACGCCACACTCGGTATCACTCGTCTGCACTCTGCGACCGTTGCCAGGGGCAACGACGGCGGGCAGGGCGCCCCTGCCTGCCGTAGATCGGTTACGCGAGATCCATTAGAGTGAACGCTCGCCAGGACGTGTGAGGTGGCTCGGCCGGCTGGGCGCAACCGCACGTGGCCGGGTCGAAAGACGGGGGGTACGGCGTGGGCGCGTCGGAACGGGTCGCAGTTGTGGCGCAGAGCGGGGTGGTTCGTGCCGGACTCGCCCGCTTGCTGGAAGAGGCCGCCGAAGTCGAGCAGTACGCCGTCTTCGAGCCGGGCGAGTTCGCGGCCCCGGCGCGCGAGGACGCCATTCAGGTGCTCATCCTCTCCTGCGACGTGCTGCTGCTGTGGTGCGCCAGCGGCCTCGGGCTCGGTGCGGAGGCGTGGGTGCGCGAACTGGCCGGGGTCGCCCGCAGAAACGGTATCCGCGTCGCGCTGCTGGTTCCCGGCTCCGAAATGCAGCAGGCCGTGTCCCGCGGGGGCGTGCCCTGCGACGGCATCCTGGACCAGAACGCGCTGACCGCGCACGGACTCGACGACGCGCTGCGCAGGCTCGCCAGCGGCGAGCGGCTGCGGCCGGAACCAGCCGTGCGGACAGGGCCGTCGGCCGCAGCGCCGGATGCCGCGGCGACGCACACGGGAACGCCGATCGGGCTGCTGACCGAGCGCGAGCAACGAGTGCTGGAACTGCTCGCGGACGGGCTGAGCAACAAGCAGATCGGGGTGACCCTGGGCATATCCGAGCACTCGGCCAAGCGCGTCGTGGCGCTCGTGCTGTCCAAACTGAACAGCCCGAACCGCACCCAGGCCGTTGCGGTCGCCCTGCACAACGGACTGGTGGGGGCGGAGCCGGCCCTGGACGTCTGCAACGGCGGCTGAGGCGGCAGGGCGGCGGCTCCACGGGTTGCGGCCCCGCCGCTCGTAGCGGCGGCGACGGGCCCGGTACGGGCGTCGGCGGCTGGTGGTGTCCGTTTCCGGCTTCCGGCCGTCAACCCGTCCCGGCGTCGTGGCCCAGCGCCGTCGGAAGGCCCGAGCGGTCGGTGATGCCCAGGGCCCGGTAGCTGTGGGTCAGATGGAGCTCGACCGTGCGCAGGCTGACCGACAGTTCCAGGGCGATCGCCCTGTTCGACCAGCCCTCGGCGGCGAGCAGCGCGACCCGCAGTTGGGCCGGGCTCAGGCGCGCCCTGTTCGTCCGGGGCAGCTCCTCGTACCGCGCGGCCACTTCGGCGACCCGCCCCGCCGGCAGCCCCGGGCGGGCCCGCGTCGCCGAGACGGCCTGATCCAGGGCGCGCCGGCCCTCTCCCGGCCGGCCGTCGTCGAACAGGGCGTCGGCCAGCTCCGCCAGCGCCTGCACCCGGCGCCCACGGGCCACCGAGTCCGTGAGTATCCGTACCGCGGTGCACAGATGCACGAGCGCCTTCGGGCCGGGCAGGGCGAGTCCGGTCCGCAGATGGACCGAACCGACCGTGGACGCCGCGCCCCAGGCCCCGGCCGCCGCCAGCTCCTCGGCCAGCAGAGGGGAGATGGCGTCCGGGGCCGCCGACGCCTCAGCGCCGGCCAACGCCAGGGCCAGCTGCGAACGCCAGGGAACGACACCGGGGTTCGTACAGCCGAGCGCGAGCAGCATCCGGCCGCACTCGCGCAGGTGTGCCGCCGCCGCGGTCCGTCCGGTCCGCAGCTCCGTGAGGCCCCGCGCGAACAGCAGGAAGGCCTGGTCGACTCCGTACTCGTGCCGGTCCGGTACGGCACCCGACACGGCGGATTCGGCGAGGTCCGGCCGCCCGGACTCCAGGGCGATCAGCGCCTCCAGCGCGGTCAGCCGCGGCAGTCTCCGGGGATGCCAGTGCCGGCGGGGCACCTCCGCGATCGCCTCGTCGAGCCGGGAGCACGCCTCGCTCACATCGCCCGTGCGCAGGGCGAGTTCGGCCCAGTTCAGCAGGGCGAGACCGACCGCAGGCCGCACCCCTTGCCGCCGTGCCTCGGCCTCGATCCGCTCCAGCCCGTGCCGGGCGAGCTCGACACCGTCGGCGATGACGAGCACCCTCGCCGCGACCAGCGCGGGAGCGAACTGCCCGGCCCCGGCCCGCGCCAGCGCCCCGGCGGCCAGCCGCCGCGCGCGGCCGATCTCCCGCCCGGCCGAGCAGAGCCGCCAGGCCACGGCGGCGGCCCGCGCCGCGTCGGCCGCCCCGCCACCGGCACCGTCCGCGGCAGGGAGGGGGAACGGGGCCGCCCACGCGCCCGCGTCAGGGCCCGCCTCCGGTGCGGGAGCCGGTCCCGGGTGGTCCGGGGCACCGGTGTCCGTCAGCGTCAGCTCCCGCAGGCCGTGCAGGGCACGCTGCTGGGGCGCGGGCGTCGTCCGGAGCGCCGCCGCCGCGGCGATGGCGGACGCCGCCTCGGAGCCTCCGCGCAGAGCGAGCACGTCGGCGGCGAACAGCCGCGCCGTGGAACCGTCCCGGAGGGCAGGCTCCGCCAGCACGCGGAGGAACCCCCGGTCGGCGGCGTCGGGGTGCAGCGACAGCTGCGCCCTGGCCAGCTCCAGCAGCACCTCCGTCCGCAGACCGCCCTGGGCCCCGCGGTCCTCCGCGCTCGCGAGCAGCGTGGCGGCGCCGGCGTCGTCGCCGGACCGGCGGGCCTCGACGCCCGCCGCGTACAAAGCCTCGGGCACCCAGGAATCGGTCAGCCCGGTGCGTGCCACGAGCCGGCCGAGGACTGACTGCCGTCCCTGGTAGCGCCGTTCGAGCCGCACGGCGCTCTCGTGGAGTCCGTCGCGGTCGCGGTCGTCCATGAGGCCGAGCAGCCGGTCGGTCACGAGCGCGTCGTAGAGCCGGGGGTCCGTGACCGGGCCGAGCAGCCCGGTGCGGGCCGCGTCCGCGCGGGCCCGCTCGCGGGCGGGCAGGTGGATGTCGGCCAGCTCGCAGACCTGGTGGAAGGAGAAGTCGCCGTCCGCCGCGGCGGCGGCCCGCAGCAGTGCGACCGCCTGCCGCGGGGCCCTGGCCAGCGTGGACCGCAGCTGGTGCCGGCCCACCTGGTCGGCGAGCGCCACGAACTCCTCGGGCCCGGGCGCCGGAGCGGGCCGCCGGTGAAGCGTCCCGCACAGCACCGCCGGGTTGCCGCCGGTCGCCGCGAGCGCGGCGGGGACGAGCGGCCCGGCCGCCTCCTCGCCGTACGCCTCGACGAGCAGCGCCCGCACGGCCCGGGCGCTGAGCGGGCGCAGCAGGATCTCGTGGTGCGGGGGCCCGACTTCGGCGAGGACCGAGGGGTCGGCGCAGGCGACCACGTACAGCAGGGGCCGCCCGCCTGAGCGCCGCACCAGCGACTGAGCCGACTCCACCGGGCCCGCGCCGGGCTGCCGCGCCTCGTCGCGGAGGAAGGCCACAGGGGCCGCGGGCGGCTCCTGTGCCCCTGCCCGGGACCGGGCCGCGCCGGTAGGTTCCGGTCCCGGGTAGGGCGCCGTCGGCGCGGTCACGACGTGCAGTCCGGCACGGCGGGCGAGCACGGCCGTCTCGGCGAGCAGGGTGCTGCGCCCGGTGCCCGGCCTGCCGTGCACCACGACCGTCGCGGACCCGCCGTCGGCGACCTCGCGGACGGCCTGTGCCAGCAAGGCCAGTTCGTCCGCTCGCTCCAGCAGTACGCGCCGCGCCCCGGACGCGGGCCGCAGCGGACTCACCGTCTGCCACCGGGCGCTTGCGCGGCGGCGCCCGGCTCCGGGCACGGGGGCCACTCCGCGAGGCCCGCCCGCCCGTCGATACCGAGCTTGCGGTACACGCTCGTCAGGTGGTACTCGACGGTGCGCACGCTCAGATAGAGGGCGTCGGCGATGGCCCGGTTCGTGGCACCGGCCGCCGCGAGCCGCGCCACGGCCTGCTCCGCGCCGCTCAGCGCGGGCAGGCGGTCCCCGGCCGCGGCGAGCGCGGACCGGGCCCGCTCGGCCACCGCGGCCATTCCGGCCATCATCGCCGTTGTCTGCGCCGCGCGCAGCCGGCTGCGCGCGGCCGCGTCGTCCCGTCGCTGCAACAGCTCCTGCCCGAGGCGCAGTTCGGCGACGGCGTACGAGTACCGGTGATCGCTGCTCGCGAGCACGCGGACGCTCTCGGCGAGCAGCTCCACCCGGTCGGCGGGCCCGGCCGCCATGCCCCGGGCCAGCAGGCTCAGCCCGCAGCTGTCGGACGTCGGCCACCGCTCGGCCAGGTGCCGGCCGAGCTCCGCACGCTCCCTGGCCGCGCCGGGTCGGCCTAACGCCATGAGCAAGTCCGTGCTGTACACCCACCACTTGGTGAACACCGGGTTGCGGACGCCTGCGCTGTCGAGGCTGGCTCCGCACCGCTCCAGCAGGTACAGGGCCTGCTCGATGTGCCCGTGGGCGCGTGCGAGCAGGGCCCGGGCCATCAGGTACAGGTGGTGGTCCCATACGGTGTCGTCGAAGTGGTGGCACCCGAGTCGGCGCAGGACGCCCTCGGCCCGTCCGGGCTCGCCGCGCGCCAGCAGCGCCAGGGCCAGGGCGATCGGCGCCAGCCGGGTCCGCTGCCTTTGGCCGTGCCGCTCGGCGATCCGGGTCGCGGCCAGCGCCGCCCGGTACGCCTCGCCCACCCGTCCCGTTTCGATCAGCAACAGGGCCTGGACGGACCGGGCATGGCACTCGGCCCAGGTCTCCTCGCGTCGCTCGCTGTCCGCGACGACCCGGTCCAGGTGGTGGAGCGCGGTCCCGGTCCTGTCGGCCAGGCCCAGGACCTGGGCCGCGCTGATCCGCTCCCATGCGGTGTTCGGCGGCTCGGCTTTGAGCACATGATGTGCGTCGGCGGTGGCGGCGTCGGGGTCGGTGCCGGCCAGTGCGGTGCGCAGCGCACCGACGGCGCGCGCGAGATGCTGCCGCGGGCTGCTCCCGGACAAGGGGGACGTGCCGGTCGGCTCCGGCCGGCTCCGCGGGGGCGGCGCCTTGTCGGGAGTGCCGTCGCGCAGCGCGTGCAGAACGTCGTCGAGCGCCGCGGGGGTGTCGGGCGTGCGGTGGGTCATGAGTGCGCTCAGCCAGAGCGGAACGGTGGCCCGGGTGCGCACGTTCGGGTCGTCCGTGCGGGACAGCATGCCGTCCAGGTGCTCGCGCGCGGCAGCCGGATCGATGTCGAGCAGCGCGGTGGCGAGCTCCGTGCGGGTGGTGGCATCCTCCGGATCCGCCTCGTGGAGCCGGCTCAGATAGGACGCGGACGACGCCGGGTGGTCGCGCAGCGCGGCGGTGGCCGCCTCCTTGAGGACGGCGGTCATCCAGGGCCGGTCCAGTGTCGACAGGCCGAGCAGCAGGTCGGCCACCTGGCGGGCGGGCCGCGCCGCGTCGTTGAGGATCTCGGCTGCCTGGGTGCGCATCCGTTCGCGTTCGGTGGCGGGCAGTGCGTCCAGCAGCGCCTCCGGGCAGGACGGGGCACCGTGTTCCGGGAGCAGCCCGAGAGCCCGGCTGTCGTGCAGGGCCCGGCGGGTCACGCCGGCGGGCAGACCGGCGAGGGCGGCGACCAGATCCACCTCGGTGCTGTTCAGAAGAGCCGAGGCCTGCGCCACGCGGAGCGGGTCGGGCTCGTACCGGCGAAGGTCGCCGGGGCCGGATCCGCCCGTCGGGCCCGGGCTGTCGGGCCCGAGCGCGGTGGCGTCGAGGACCGTGCAGCCCCTTCGTGCCATGACCTCGAGGAAGGGGGCCGTGGCGGTGGCCAGGGCGCCGGGCGCGACACTCAGCACCATGGTGAGCGGCAACCCGGCCGTGCTGCGGGTCAGGTAGTCGATGCAGCGCAGCGTGCCCTGGTCGCACCACTGCGCGTCGCCGATCGCCAGCAGCACCGGCGACCGCGCCAGCAGCCCGGTGATCTGCTCCAGGGCCGCGTGCCGAGCCCTGCGTGGGGGCAACGGTTCGCACACGTCGAGCAACCGCCGCAGAACGGCGTGTTCGGTGCCGGCGTCCTCGCGGCGGCAGACGACCGAACGCAGGTCGGCCGCCGGTCCGTAGCCGGACATGTCGCCGATGCGGCGGGCGATCCGGTGCAGGAAGGTGTGGTCGTCGGCGCCGAGCACCACCACGGTGCGCGGACCGAACTGACGCACTGTCGACTTGGGGAGTAGCTGCATGTGCTCCAAGGGCATCGAGCTCATGATGAAGACAATATGATGATCAGTGCGCCCGGGGGAGTTTTGACAAAGTATGGAATAGGTATGGAATAGGTTTGAAATCGGCCTTCTGGCGTCGAACCGCCGCCAAGAATGCGAGCTTTGCTCCGCTTCGTACAGCGATGGACCGGACACGTCGCGGCTCTGTGGTGCTGGTGGCGGTCACGGGTCCGCTCGGCTCGGGCCGTTCGGCGTTCCTCGATGCCGCCGGTGAACTGGCCTTGCAGGAGGGCCTGGTCGTGCGGCGGGCCCGGGCCAGCCGACTGGAACAGGGCGTGCGCGCAGGCCTGGTCGAACAGCTGCTCCCGTCGGTCGGGGACGTCGCGGCGCTGCGTCCGTCCGGGCGGCCGGACCCAGCCGCCCCCATGGCGTTCCTGGTCGACGACGTGCAGTGGGCCGACCAGGTATCGCTGACCTGGCTGGCCCGGCTGGTCGCCAACCCCCAATCCCCCCCGCTGCTGCTGGTGGTCGCGGTGTGTGAGGGCGAGGCGGACGCCGAACTGCCGGCAGTGCAGGACCTGTTGACGCGGGCGGACCACCTGGTGCGGATGGCGCCGCTCGACACGGTGGATGTGCACGCCCTGCTCGCGGAGCAAGGCATCGCCCTGTCCGAGGAATCGGCCCGGTCCTGGCAGGACGCGACGGCCGGCAACCCCGCCTGGCTCGCTTCCCTGCTCGACCGTCTGGAGGCCGGTGAACGCCACCCCTCCGCGGCGCTGCTGGCCACCGCCCGTTCCCGGCCCGCTCCCTGGCCGCTCAAGGCCCGGGTGGCCGCGGCCCTGAGCGGCCACCCCGAGCCCGTCAGGCGGCTGGCCCACTGCGCGGCGGTCCTCGACGGCGCCGCCGACGAGCGCACGCGCGCCCGCCTCGCCCGGCTCCCGCTGGACGAGGCGGCCCGCGCGGCACGGGCACTGCTGCGGCTCGGCTGGGCCGTCGACCGCCGCACCCCTCCCGTCCTGTGGGACTGCGTGCGGGAGATCGCCGAGGACAGTCTCTCCCCGGCCGACTGGACGGAGCTGCACCGCCGGGCCGCGCAGCTGCTCGGCGCGGCGGGTGCCCCGTCCGAACGGCTCGTCCCGCACCTGCTGGAGACCGGCCCGGGGGAGTGGACCGAGGCGGCGTGGATGCTGCGCCGGGCGGCCGACGACGCGCGCCGCCGCGGTGACACGGCGCTGGCGACCCGCTGCCTGCGCCGGGCGCTGCGCGAGTTCCCTCCCGACAGCCCGCAGCGCGGCGAACTCCTGCTCGCACTGGCCGAAGCGGAGCAGGATCTCGACACCTCGGCCGCGCTGCGGCACGTGGCCCAGGCGGTTCCGCTCCTGGGCCCGGCCCACGCCCGCGCGGCGGCCGTGTCGCGGGTGCCGCTGACCCTGTTCACCGCCGCGCCGCGGGCGGTGGCCGAGGTGCTCTCGTCCGCCCGGACGCCGGACCCGGAGCCGTCGCGCGACGCCGGAGCGGCCGAGTCGCGGCTGCGGCTGGAGGCCCGGGCCCGGCTGTCCGGCCTCGCGGCGCCGGACGCCGCCGAGGACGCGGTGCGGCGGCTGCGCGAGCTGGCACCCGGGCCGGAACCGGGCACCCCGGCACAGCGGGAACTGGTCGCGGTCCTCGTGTTCGCCGGGGTCCTGGGCAGACGGCTGCCCGCCGCCGAAGCCGCCGCCGTGGTGCGCTGGATGCTGGACCACGAACCGGCCTCCACCGCCTCGGGGTACGCCGCCTGCGCACTGATGATCGCCTCCGGCATCGCGGCCGAGGCCGAAGCGCCCGTACGCAGCTGGCTGGACATGGCCGTCGACGCGGCGACCCGGCGCGGCGACGAGCGGCAGCGGACCCGGCTGCTGGGCTGGCGCGCCCTGGCCGCCCTGTGTTCCGGACGCCTCGCGGACGCCTGGATGGACGCGCTGGACGCCTGCGCCGCGGGCCGGGGCACGCTGGGGGACAGCGACTGGCTGGCCGTATGGGGGCTGGCTTCCGTGGCGGTCGCAACCGGTGACGCCGGATGGGCCGGCCGACTGCACGGCCTGCTGGACGAGGGCCCGGAGAGCGGGCTGCCGGTCCGCGGCTTCGCCGGCAAGGTGCTGGGCAACCTGCTGACCCCGCGCACGGATCCGTCCCAGGCCGCCGCGGAACTGGTGGAAACGGCCCGCCGCGCCGAGGCCGCGGGCTGGTGCAGCCAGGCGCTGTCCCCCGTGAACCTGTGGTGCGTTCCCCTCCTGCTGCGCGGCGGGGACCAGAAGGTCGCGCTCGCGCTCCTCGCCCAGGCCTGTGACCGGGCCCGCGCCTTCGGCTCGCCCAACGAGCTCGGCCGGGTGCTGCGGGTCTGGGGCACCGTCGTGCACGGCCGCTATGCGCTGTCGCTGTTCGCCGAGTCCGTCGCGGTGCTCAGGGAGGGCACCGACGTCCTCGAACTCGGCCGTGCGCTGCGCGGGTACGGTACGCGGCTGCGCGCCGCCGGGCGCCCCGGCTCCGCCGAGCTCCTGGCCGAGGCCGACCGGATCGCGGACCGGGCGGGGGCGCCGCTGTTGCGCTGCTGGACGGCGTCGCTCGGCGCGGAGCTGCGCGGAGTCGTGCCGCCCGGCGGCGACGGGCTCAGCGACACCGAACGCTGGGTCGCGGCACTGGTGGCCCTCGGCCACACCAACCAGGACACCGCCCAGTCCCTGGGCGTCACCCGCCGTGCCGTGGAGAAGACCCTGACCGGGCTGTACCGGCGGCTCGACGTGGCAGGCCGGGCCGAACTGATTCCGGTTGTCCGCCGCATGGCGGGGGAAGCGGCTTTTCGCTCCGGCGTGTTGTCGATCAATTTCTGACGGCGCCCGAATCTGTCCCGTTGCAGCCGCTGACAGGTGTTGATCGCTGCGGCACATGCTCTCCACCGGCGTGGGCCGAGCGGTGGGCCGCGCGGGTTCCCGCCAGCGGAGGTAATGCCTCCGCCAGGGGCGGGCGATGCCCGGTGCGGTGCTTCACTTCGGTGCCCAGTCGGTGCACCGATCGGGCTACCTGCCAGTAGCCATGTTGATCAACTCGGACAAACGTGCATGTCCTGCCCGCTTCGTGCCGTGCTCGTCGACTCCTCGAACAAGGGGGCCTGCCCGGCGGACGTGTTCCCCGGGGTCCCGAACTCGCCTGCCGCGGCCCGTCCGAACCGCTGGAGCCGCGACCACAGTGTTCTGCCTGACCCCTGCCTCGCATTGTCTGTTGAAGATTGTCCTGCTTAGGCTGCGGCTTGCCGGTCGATACAAAACAGGGGGAAGGTGTGGCATGGCAAATGCGCTGCAAGCGGGGGACAGCAGAGGGAGCGAAGTACGAAGAATTTCCGGCGCGGTTCCCCTCATTCTGCGACAGGAAAACCGCAGCAGTGATGAATTGCGCGACGCCCCATCCTCCATTTTCTCCCCCCGGATTCGCAGTGACGAGTACGGCGACGTGGTGCTGTCGCTGATCGAACGTTCCGGAATCGGTCTTGCGATACTCGATCCCGGTCTGCGGATCCGGTCCGTCAACAGCGCCTTCAGCGCCCAGTGCGGTCGCCACCACGACGACCTGTGCGACCGCAGTTTCGCGGAGTTCCTGCACCCGAGCGTGCGGCAGCACGTACTGCACCAGCTCCTGCGGCTCGCGCAGGGCCATCAGGCGCAGGTGGTCAGCCGTTCCCTTGCCGTCTGGTTCCACGACACCGCGGTCTCCGGCAAGGTCACCGCCTACCCGGTCGAGGACGCCGACGGCAAACGGAGCATGATCCTGGTGCAGTTCACGCCGGAGGAGCCGGCCGACGACCGGCAGGCGCTCGTCGGCTCGTGGTGGAAGCTGACACCGCTCAAGGCGAAGGTGCTGGAGGGGGTGGCGGCGGGGGATCCGACCATACGCCTCGCGGCCAGGCTGTTCCTCAGCCGGCAGGGCATCGAGTACCACGTCAGCATCCTGCTGCGGCTCTTCAAGGTGCCCAACCGCACGGCGCTCGCGGCGAAGGCGTACTCGATGGGAATGTTCAGTATCGGCTGCTGGCCGCCGAAAGTGCTGCCCGACTACATCCGCCCCGAGCGCGAGACATCGGCCCGCTCGCGCGGCGAGGCCGGGACGGAATTAGGGTGACCGTGGTGCCGGTTCCCCGCCGTTGCATATCGTGGCGCTATCGCTCTCGGAATCCATGGGGGAAAGATGGAGATTCTGGTGATCGAGGACAACGACCGTGTGTCCGCGGCCCTGCAGACCGCGTTGACCCAGCAGGGAGTGGCCGCGGTGTGCGCGGGCACCGGCAGGGCCGCGCTCGAACTGCTCGAGCAGACCCGCCCGGACGCCGTGCTGCTGGACCTCGGCCTGCCCGACTACGACGGCTTCGCCCTGTGCAGTGAGATCCGGGCCGCCAGCTCGGTCCCGATCCTGGTGACCAGCACCCGCGCGGACCATGCCGCGTGTGTGCGGGGACTGGACCTGGGCGCGGACGACTACCTCGTCAAGCCCTACAACCTGGCCGAGGTGCTGGCCCGGGTCCGGGCCGTGGTCCGCCGCTGGCGGGCCGCCAAGCCCGAGTCGGCCGGCCGGCCCCCGGAGGGCCTCATCCTCGCCGGGCCGCTGCGCATCGACCTGGACGAGCGGGTCGTGCTGGCCGACGGCGCCCCGATCGACCTGTCGGACGAGGAGTTCGGCATCCTCGTCGCGCTGGCCCACCGCCCTGGCGAGGTGCTGCGCGCCGACCAGCTCGTCGACCAGGTCCTGCGGGCGCAACGGAGCACGCTCAAGGCCTCGTTGCAGGGCTATATCGCGTCCCTGGGGGAGCGGCTCGGTGTGTCGCAACTCGTCGAGGCGGTCGACGGACTGGGCTATCGGCTGTCGGTCAACGGGGCCGCCGCCTAGGGCCTGTCCGATGGGTCGGCGCGGCGGATCAGGCCGGGGACGCGACGGTGCGACACCACAGCGTCCCCGGCACCGCACGGCGAACGCTTCCGGCGCCGGCTGGCCCGGCATGACGGGGCGTCCGCCCGGGCAGCCGGTCGCGCCTGATGTCTGCTCTGTATGGCGGGAGTTGATCCCTGCCGGGAGCGTTCCCGCGTTCTCGCGTTCTCGCGTTCCCGGCTTCCCGCACCTGTGCTGTGACCTGCGGTGGAAAGCCGCGTGCGGGCCGGATCCGGACGATACGGCGTTCGGCCCCTCGCTGCTGCCCGGTTCACCGCGAACCAGTCCGCCGCAACGGAACCCGGACCCTGACCCCGACCACTCGACCACTCGACCACTCGACCAAGGGGAAAGAAGCTCACCCACCAGGGTGCCGAACGACTCGTTCCCCACATCCGCACCGGACTTCTAGGGATTCCTTCAGGGGCGCCGAGCGCACGGCCCGGCCCGGCACCCCGCCGACCTACGCTGCCTGCGCAGAAGAAGCGAACCGGCAGCGGACAGATGAGAGACGCGGTGGAGATGACCGAGTCCGGGGCCCGGCGTGCTCCGTCGGCGGGCGAGCCGTCGTGCGGGCCCGGTGGAGAGCTCCCCGAGGAGACCGCCGCAAAACTCTCCTCGTCCCTGCCCCTGGTGTTCGCGGGGGAGTGCGACCTGCTTACCGCACAGCTCGCGCGCGCCACCCGTGGCGAGGCGCTGGTCCTGCACTGCGCGGACCGCGCGCGGACCTCCGGCGGGCAGAGCGCGGACGTGATCCGGGGCCGGCTGCGCACCCAGCTGCAGATGGCGGCGGTGCTGACGTACGCCACCGGCGGCCCGGTGATCAAGCTCAGCGGGATCGACCTGCCCGCTGCGGGCCCGGAGCCGCCGGGCAGGGCCGGCAGATACGAGGCCCGCGCGGCCCGCCTCAACCTGGTGCGGGCCCTTGGTGCGGGCGGCTACGGGAACCTCGGGCAAGTGCACGGGTGGAACCGGCAGTTCGTGGCCCACTCACCCGCCCCCGAGCGCCACACCGCGCTGATCGACCAGATCGACCGGGCCCTGGCCTTCATGCGCGCCTGCGGCCTGGACCCGGCCCGGCTCGGCGCCGGCGAGCTCTTCGCCTCCCACGAGAGCCGGGATCCCGGCTACGACTCCGCCCTCACCCGGATCGACTCGCGGACCGGGCACCGGTACAACACCTCGGGCCACTTCGTGTGGACCGGCGCGCCCGCCCGGGACCGCGAGGACCAGGTCGCCTACCTCGCCACGATCCGCAACCCCCTAGGCGTTGCCCTCGGTCCCGGCAGCGACGCGGACGAGGCGGTGCGCCTCCTGGACCGGCTCGACCCGGCCCGGGAGCCCGGCCGGATGACCTTCCAGGCGCGCATGGGCGCCGCGGCGCTGCGCGACCGGCTCCCGGCGCTCATCGAGAAGGTCACGGCGGAGGACCATCACGTGGTCTGGATCTGCGACACCACTCCCGACGGCCCCCGCCCCCTGGGCGACGTCGTCGCCGAGGCCACCGCCTTCTACGACATCCACCGCGCGCTGGGCACCCACCCCGGCGGCCTCACGGCCGAACTGGCCGGGGACGGCTCCGCCGCACTCGAGCTCGCCTTCGCCGTCGCGGAGCTGTGCCGGCGGCCCTGAGGATCCGACCGGACTCCGCGGCTGCCGCCGCTGCCTGCTGTCCTCTCCCGGCAGGCCGGCCCGGCTTGACCGGGAACGCCGCGAGGCCTTCGTGCGGCGTCGGCATCTGCGAGCCGGCAGCAGCCGGCCTCAACGGACAGATCGTCCGTGTCGTCGCCGGCACAGGACACCAGGTGCCCGGGCAGTCCGGGGCAGGCGGCGACCGGCCGTTGTGGCTCAGGGGGCGCGTCGGCTCAGGGGGCGCGTCGGCTCACTTGGGGTGCGGGCCGCCCGTCACGGCCAGCACCGTCAGCGCGCGGTAGGTGTGGCCCCGGCGCATGGACAGCAGGGCGAAGCAGCCCGCGAGGGCGACGGTGTCCAGCTGGTCCCAGTCGCCGGTGACCTCGACCGTCACCTGCTTGCCGTGCTGGGGAACGGTGAAGTCCAGGCGGCCCCGGTCGCTTTCCAGGGACGCGTTGCGGGGGCGGCGGTGCGGGAAGACGCTCCACCGCACCTGCTCGGCGGGTCCGGGGACGAACGCGTCGTCCAGGGCCAGCCGCAGGACCGGCCGGCTGCCACCGCCGACCGTCACCGCGGTGCGGTGCGGTCCATGGGCCGCGATCGGCAGCGCCCGGCCGCCCGAGGTGATCGTGCCGGTGCGCATGGCCCGCCCGAACTCCAGGGTGGCGGTGGCGTCCAGGGAGCCGATGGAGGCGGATGCGTCAAGGGCGTGCACCCCGCCCTGCTTGCGCAGGGTGAGCGTGACCGTCATGGCCTCATTCCTTCCGCGCGGTGCGGGCGGCCCCGGCGGGGGGCCGGGCACTCACGCTACGAGTGTCCCGATCAAGCGCGGGCCCGGCGGCCCAAGCTGTAGGGGTTCTCCTACAGGTGCGTGCCCAGCATGGAGCTGCGACAGCCCGGCTGGTGAGCTTAACCGACGAGCGGATTCGATCTCATGACGGCACACGACCCGAGGAGATGGCACGGTTGGACGCAGGACTCAAACGCGAGATCGAGCAGAAGGTCGCTTCCGGCGAACGGCTCAGCGGCGCGGACGGTATCGCGCTGTACGCCTGCGACGACCTCGCCTGGCTCGGCGGCCTCGCACACGAGGTGCGGACGCGGAAGAACGGCGAGGTCACCTACTTCAACATTAACCGGCACCTCAACATGACCAATGTGTGCACCGCTTCGTGCGCCTACTGCTCGTTCCAGCGCAAGCCGGGCGAGAAGGCCGCGTACACGATGCGCATCGAGGAAGCCGTCAAGCTCGCCAAGGAGATGGAGGCCGAGCAGCTCACCGAGCTGCACCTGGTCAACGGACTGCATCCGACGCTGCCGTGGCGCTACTACCCGCGCTCCATCCGGGCGCTGAAGGAGGCGCTGCCGCCGAACGTCGCCATCAAGGCCTTCACCGCCACCGAGATCCACTGGTTCGAGCAGATCTCCGGGCTGAGCGCGAGCGAGATCCTCGATGAACTCATCGACGCGGGCCTGGAGTCGCTCACCGGCGGCGGCGCGGAGATCTTCGACTGGGAGGTCCGCCAGGAGATCGTCGACCACAAGACGCACTGGGAGGACTGGTCGCGCATCCACCGCCTGGCCCACTCCAAGGGCATCAAGACGCCCTGCACGATGCTCTACGGGCACATCGAGGAGCCGCGGCACCGCGTCGACCACGTGCTCCGGCTGCGCGAGCTGCAGGACGAGACGGGCGGCTTCCAGGTCTTCATCCCGCTGCGCTACCAGCACGACTTCCACGACTCGATGGACGGAGTGGTGCGCAACCGCCTGATGGCCAGGACCAAGATGGCCACGCCGACCGAATCGCTCAAGACGTTCGCCGTCTCGCGGCTGCTGTTCGACAACGTGCCGCACGTGAAGGTGTTCTGGGTGATGCACGGCCTGGGCACCGCCGCCCTGGCACTCAACCACGGTGCGGACGACATGGACGGCTCGGTGGTCGAATACAAGATCACGCACGACGCGGACGGCTACGGCACGCCCGACAAGATGTCCCGTGCGGGCCTGCTCGATCTGATCCGCGACGCCGGCTTCCGCCCCGTGGAGCGCAACACCCGCTACGAGACCATCCGCGAGTACGAGGGCCCCGACCCCGTACGCCGGGACGCCCCCCAGCCCATGCAGGTGTGACTGATGCCCGCATTCCCGACGAGGATCGGTAGGTGTGCGCGATGACCGCGCAGGACGAGTCCCTGGACGTCTGGATCGACCAGGAGCTGTGCACGGGCGACGGCATCTGCTGCCAGTACGCGCCCGACGTCTTCGAGCTGGACATTGACGGCCTGGCCTACGTCAAAGGCGCGGACGGCGAACTGAGGCAGGAGCAGGGCGCCGCAGTGATCGTGCCGACGATCGCCGTGCGCGACGTCATCGACTCGGTGAAGGACTGCCCGGGCGACTGCATCCACGTGCGCCGGGTCTCCGACGGCGTCGAGGTGTACGGACCGGAAGCGGTCGACACCCCATGACGGCGCTCACCGGCCGACTGCCGGCGGACGGCGCCGGGCAGATCGTGGGCACCCGGCCGCGGGTGGGCCACATCGACTTCCTCAACTGTCTCCCGCTGTTCTGGGGGCTGGCCCGTACGGGCAGCCTGCTCGACCTCGACCTGCGCCGGGACACCCCGGAGCGGCTGAGCGACGCCCTGGTCTCCGGCGAGCTCGACATCGGCCCGATCAGCGTCACGGAGTACCTGCGGCACGCCGACGAACTGGTGCTGCTGCCCGACATCGCGGTGGGCGCGGACGGACCCGTGATGTCCTGCCTGCTGCTGAGCAGGCTGCCCCTGGACGAGCTCGACGGCGTCCCGCTCGCCTGCACCACGACCAGCCGCACGTCCGTGCGCCTGGCCGAGCTGCTGCTCAGCGACCTGGTGGGGGTGCGGCCGCAGTACCGCCCCAGCTCGGCGGACCCGGCGACCATGCTGTCGGGCGCACCGGCCGCAGTGGTGATCGGCGACGCGGCACTGCGCGCCTCGCTCCTCGGCGCGGGCACCTCCGGGTACGAGGTGCACGACCTGGGCGGGATGTGGCGGGAATGGACCGGACTGCCGTTCGTCTTCGCGGTGTTCGCGGCCCGGCGCGACTTCCTGGCCGGCAACGCGGACCTGGTGCGCGAGGTGCACTCCGGATTCCTCGCCTCCCGCAAGGTGTTCCTCGACGAGATCGACGACGTGTGCCACAAGGCGGCCCGCTGGGCGGAGTTCGACGCCCCCACGCTGAAGCGGTACTACCTGTCCGCACTCGACTTCAGCCTGGGCGAGCGACACCTCGCGGGGCTGCGCGAGTTCGCCCGCCGGGTCGGCGGCGCCGACGCCGGCTTCCCTCCCGACGTGGCCATCCGCCTGCTGGACAGCGACCCGTCACCCACCCACTAGATGCATGAGCCCGGTGCTCTCAGCGGTCGCAGCCGATCAGGGACCGCGGCCGGCGGGCGCCCTTCGCCAGGGCCGCGGCCGGCACCGGCACCGGACTCACCCAGCCAGCACCAGCCGACAGAGAAAGGTGGCCGACGTGGCCAACCCGACCAGCGAACTCACCGCTGCGCTGGAGCGCGCCGGCGACGGAGGCCGCCTCACCCCCGACGAGGCCGTCGAGCTGTACCGCAGCGCACCGCTGCACGCGCTCGGCAAGGCCGCGGACGCCGTCCGCAGACGGCGCTACGCCGACCGGCAGCACCTGGCGACGTACATCATCGAGCGGAACATCAACTACACCAACGTCTGCGTGACGGCGTGCAAGTTCTGCGCCTTCTACGCCCCGCCCAAGGACACCGAGCGGGGCTGGAGCCGTGATCTGGACGACATCCTGCGGCGCTGCGCGGAGACCGTGGAGCTGGGCGGCACCCAGATCATGTTCCAGGGCGGCCACCACCCGGACTACGGCGTCGAGTACTACGAGGGCATGTTCGGCGCGATCAAGGAGCAGTTCCCGCAGCTGGTGATCCACTCACTCGGCGCCTCCGAGATCGAGCACATGGCGAAGGTCTCCAAGGTGCCGGTCGAGGAGGCGATCACCCGCATCCGGGACGCCGGCCTCGACTCGCTCGCCGGCGCCGGCGCCGAGCTGCTGCCGGCGAGGGCGCGCAACGCCATCGCCCCGCTGAAGGAGTCCGGCGAGCGCTGGCTGGAAATCATGGGCATCGCCCACGACATGGGTGTGGAGTCCACCGCCACCATGCTGATGGGCACCGGCGAGACGAACGCCGAGCGCATCGAACACCTGCGCATGATCCGCGACGCACAGGACCGCACCGGCGGCTTCCGCGCCTTCATCCCGTACACCTATCAGCCCGAGAACAACAAGCTGAAGGGCCAGACGCAGGCGACGCCGCTGGAGTACCTGCGCATGATCGCCGTCGCCCGGCTCTTCCTCGACAACATCGAGCACATCCAGGGCTCCTGGCTGACCACCGGCAAGGACATGGGCCAGCTCTCGCTGCACTACGGCGCCGACGACCTCGGCTCGGTCATGCTGGAGGAGAACGTCGTCTCCTCGGCCGGGGCCAAGCACCGCTCGAACCTGCCGGAGCTGCTGGAACTGATCCGCGGCACCGACCGGGTGCCGGCCCAGCGCAACACCACCTACGAGATCCTGCGGGTGCACGACGACCCCGCCCAGGACGCCGTCGACGAGCGGGTCGTCTCGCACCTGTCCTCGACAGCGGACACCGGCGAGGGCGCGCACCGCCGCCGGCTGAAGGTCCTGCCGGCCGGCTGAAGGGAGGCGGTCCAGATGAAGGTCTTTGTCACAGGAGGCGCGGGCTTCATCGGCTCGCAGTACGTGCGCGAGCTGCTCGCCGGCACCTACACCGCTTCCTCGGGACCGGAGTGGGCGGACGCCGAGGTCACCGTGTTCGACCTGCTCACCTACGCGGGCAACACGGCGAACCTGCCGCTCGGGCACGAGCGGCTGACGTTCGTCCAGGGCGACATCCGGGACGCCGACGCGCTCGCCGATGCGCTGCCGGGGCACGACGTGGTGGTGCACTTCGCCGCCGAGTCGCACGTCGACCGCTCCCTGGTGGGCGCCGTGCCGTTCGCCTCGACGAACGTACTGGGCACGCAGCAACTGCTGGACAGCTGTGTGCGGCACGGCGTGCAGCGCGTGCTGCACGTGTCCACGGACGAGGTGTACGGCTCGATCGAGTCCGGTTTCTGGGACGAACACGAGCCCCTGCTGCCCAACTCCCCGTACTCCGCGTCCAAGGCGGGCAGCGACCTGGTGGCCCGTGCCGTCTGGCGCACCCACGGGCTGGACGTGCGGATCACCCGCTGCTCCAACAACTACGGCCCGTACCAGAACACCGAGAAGCTCATCCCGCTGTTCATCACCAACCTGCTGCGCGGCAGGCCCGTGCCGCTGTACGGCGACGGCAGCAACGTCCGCGAGTGGCTGCATGTCGCAGACCACTGCGCCGCGCTCCAACTGGTGCTCACCGAGGGCGCCCCGGGCGAGATCTACAACATCGGCAGCGGCTTCGAGGCGACCAACGCCTCGATCGCACGGCACCTGGTCGAGCTGTGCGACGCCGACCCGGCGCTGGTCCAGCAGGTCACCGACCGCAAGGGCCACGACCAGCGGTACGCGCTGGACACCGGCAAGGTGGCCAAGCTCGGCTTCAGCCCGGCGATCGACTTCGCCGCCGGGCTGGAGAGCACCGTGGCGTGGTACCGCGAGCGCCCCCAGTGGTGGTCGGCCACCGCCTGACCGCCGCGGCCGCAGCCGCGCCCACGGCCGGGGGCCGCCGGATCACGTG